>CAMTOW010000330.1 GCA_947074245.1 uncultured Bacteroidales bacterium
GCCCGATCCGTTTTCCGACCAAACAGACTCTGCAAACCATTTTAGATAGTTCTCCGAATAACTATCTATATATGTGCGCCAAAGAAGATTTCTCCGGCTTACATAATTTTACCAAATCGTTTACAGAGCATCAGAACAACGCAATTCGCTATCGTAAAGCATTAAATAAGCGAGGTATCAGATAATTAGCCCCCTTATTATTTGGATATTACAGTCAAATAAATAAATTTATAGAAAATTTACGTTGACTAATACTATATCCATGAAACATCAACTATTACTTGGCGATGAAGCAATCGCCCAAGCTGCGTTAGATGCCGGTATATCGGGCGTATACGCCTATCCGGGCACACCATCTACAGAAATAACCGAATACATCCAAATGAAATCCGCCAAAGAATCCGCTGACGTCGCATGTCGGTGGTCGGCGAATGAAAAGACTGCTATGGAAGCGGCATTGGGGATGTCTTATGCCGGTAAAAGAGCCCTTTGCTGTATGAAGCATGTGGGAATGAATGTTGCCGCAGACGCTTTTATCAATGCCGGAATGACCGGAGTTCGGGGCGGACTTGTAATCGTCGCGGCAGACGACCCATCCATGCACTCTTCACAAAATGAGCAGGATTCGCGGTTTTACGGTGATTTTGCATTTGTCCCTATCTTAGAACCCGCTAATCAACAGGAGGCATACGATATCACTCGCTATGCTTTCGATTTATCCGAAAAATACCATACTCCCGTATTAATACGAATCACGACTCGACTAGCTCACTCCAGAGCAGGCGTTCATCGCCAAACGGCGCATCCCCAGAACGCAATGAGTCTTCCAACCGATTCTTCGGACTTCATCCTTTTACCCGCATTAGCCAGAAAACGATACAAGCAAATCCTCGCGTTGCAGGATCAGTTGGAAAAAGAATCGGAAGGATCCGATTTTAATTCCTATACCGACGGCTCGGACAAAACATTAGGAATAATCGCATCAGGGATAGGTTATAATTATCTCATGGAGAATTATCCCAACGGTGCACCTTATCCGATCGTAAAGATCTCACAATATCCATTGCCAAAGAATGATATCGCACGTTTGGTGAAAGCCTGTCAGGCGATCCTCGTCATCGAAGAGGGCTATCCCTTCATCGAAAAACAACTTCGCGGATTGTTGAATATGTCCGGAACCATTCACGGACGCCTGGACGGAACATTGCCGCGAGAAGGTGAATTAAATCCGGACCTCATCGCACATGCAATCCGAAAGCCCGTTGTAAGCGGAAGCGAAGTACCAGAGATCGTGACCTCACGTCCGCCGGCATTGTGTCAGGGGTGCGGCCACCGTGATATGTACGATGCATTGACTGAAATGGTGCGTCGCTATCCGAATCACCGAGTATTCGGGGATATCGGTTGCTATACATTGGGCGCATTGCCTCCATTCCGAGCAATTCATTCTTGTGTGGATATGGGCGCTTCGATCACGATGGCGAAAGGAGCTGCAGACGCAGGCGTATGGCCTTCGGTAGCCGTAATCGGCGATTCGACATTCACTCATTCCGGTATTACCGGCTTATTGGACTGTGTAAACGCATCTTCGAACGTTACCATCGTTATTTCAGATAATGAAACTACCGGAATGACCGGAGGGCAGGATTCCGCCGCTACGGGTAAGATTGAAGCAATCGTTGCCGGTATCGGAGTTGATCCCGCTCATATTCGCGTGTTTGAGCCTCTGAAGAAAAATATGGAACAGATGAAGCAGATCATTGATGAAGAATTAAACTATAACGGCGTATCCGTACTGATCCCGCGTCGTGAATGTATTCAAACCCTTAAACGTAAAAAGAAATGAAAACAGATATCATATTAGCGGGAGTAGGAGGACAGGGGATCCTGTCGATTGCAGCCGTACTGGGTGAAGCCGCAGTAAATAATTCTCTTTATCTCAAACAAGCAGAAGTACATGGAATGAGTCAACGCGGTGGCGACGTTCAATCGAACTTGCGTCTTTCTTCGGATCCAATCGCATCAGACCTTATTCCATTGGGGAAGGCCGATCTCATCATATCACTCGAACCCATGGAAGCATTGCGTTATCTGCCCTGGCTTTCTAGCAAAGGAACCATCGTTACCAATAGCGCTCCTTTCATCAATATTGAATCGTATCCATCCCTGGACGAATTGGATCGTGAATATTCGAAAATTCCGAATAAAGTGATTCTCGATGCCGAGAAGATCGCGAAAGAATCTACCGGAACCGTCCGTACGGCGAATATGGTGATTTTAGGTGCCGCATCCTCATTCATCGATTTGCCATACGAATCTCTGCAAGATGCGATCCGACACATCTTTTCAAGAAAAGGTGAAGAGATCATTCAGATGAACCTGAAAGCGATGGAAGCCGGACGCTCTTTTGCAGCGGCATCACAAGCATAAGTCATATAAAGCCATAATCGAATAAAAAACTCCGGAATCAGCTTATTGATTCCGGAGTTTTTTTCTTTATCAAATCAAAACGAGCAGCAATCTTGAATTCGACTTTTTTCGAACAATCATCTTTGTTTATCTGACAGAAAACAAGCAGCCCTGTCCTTTGGATAAAGAACAGGGCTGATTCGATTATTTATTTAGCGGTTTAATTACTTTTTTACTTTCAAAGTACTGATCGTGAAGTAAATCAGAAGAAGCGCATACATACCCAGACCAAACCATTGAGAAGCATTGGTCTCAAGCCATGCCTCATTCACATAATTCGCGCCGAAGAATCGCATAAGAGCACTTACCACGCCCATTAACGCACCGCCGGCGATAAATCCGGAAGCAAGAAGATTTCCTTTCTCTACACGAGCTGTGTTTAATTCTTTATCTTTTGAGCGAGATCCTACATACCAATTGATCGCACCACCAATCAGCAACGGTAAGTTCAAGTCGATCGGAATAAACATACCCAGCGCGAATGCCAACGGAGGAATCTTGATAAAGAAAAGAATCAAAGCAATCAAAGCGCCGATACCATACAGAATCCAAGGAGCACCTGCTCCAGACATAAGCGGTTCGATTACCGCCGCCATCGCATTTGCCTGAGGAGCCGCCAAAGCGCCAGAAGTGAAACCATATGTTTTATTCAGAATCATGATAACACCGCCTACCGTGGCAGCAGAAACCAATGTTCCTAAGAATTTCCAAGTTTCCTGAGCTTTTGGTGTAACCCCCGTCCAATAACCAACTTTTAAGTCGGTGATGAATCCCCCGGCCATGGATAGCGCTGTACAAACCACACCCCCGATCACCAAAGAAGCGATCATACCAGCTTGGCCTTTCAATCCGCTCGCAACAAAAATACCTGAAGCCAGGATCAGCGTCATCAACGTCATTCCCGATACGGGGTTAGATCCGACGATC
>CAMTOW010000331.1 GCA_947074245.1 uncultured Bacteroidales bacterium
GGCGATTAGAATCGCACTGGCAACTTTGTTTGATTTCATTTTTTTAATCTTATTAGTAGTGTATTTGACTTAAAATATATAAATAAAAATTATATAATGTAAATATAGCAAACTTGCATGAAGACAGTATTACGCAGTCATTAAAAAAACAGTGTAGAACAAAAAAATAACTAGGTGACTTTGAAGCGTTATGGGGTAAAAAAAGCGACCTGAAAATGAATTCAGGTCGCTTGTGAGTATTTCGTTCAGAGTTTATTTCTGAGCTTTGAATGTTTTCAATCCGTTGTTTAGGAATTGAACATATTCAGATACGTTTTCATTAAATGAATACGATGGTCCGATCGGATTACCGGCTTCATCTAACAATACATAGAATGGCTGTGCGTTAGCTCCGAATTTAGAGCGTTGCAGATAACTCCATTTGTCTCCGATTGTACGAAGAGTACGTTTTTTTCCATATTCCTCGATCGTGATTGGTTCTGGAAGAGGTGTTTTGTCATCAACCATCAAGGTAATCAATACATAGTCATTGTCGATGATGGATTTAACTTCTGTATCTGTCCATACCGATGCTTCCATTTTACGGCAGTTTACGCATCCGTAACCAGAGAAGTCTACCAATACCGGTTTGTTCGCTTTCTTAGCATACGCCATACCCGCTTCATAGTCAGAGAATTCTGCGTGTACTTCTTCTGTATATAAGTTGAAGTCTTGCGTGTTCAATGGAGGAGCGAATGCGCTGATCGCTTTAAGCGGTGCACCCCAAAGTCCCGGAATCATATAAATAGAGAAAGACAATGAGATCATAGCCAGGAACAGACGCGAAACAGATACATATTTCAATTCGCTGTCATGCGAGAATTTCAATTTGCCAAGAAGATACAATCCGAGAAGCATGAAGATGATGATCCACAACGATACGAATACTTCACGATCCAGGATTCTCCATCCGTATGCAAGATCGGCAACCGAAAGGAATTTAAGCGCTAGCGCAAGTTCAAGGAATCCTAAAACAACCTTTACAGAGTTCAACCAACCACCTGATTTAGGCATTGAAGCCAACATCGATGGGAAGATCGCGAACAATGAGAATGGAATCGACAAAGCCAATGCGAAACCGAACATACCCACGGCAGGACCGGCTGCAGCACCCATCGAAGCTGCCTGTACCAGCAACGTACCGATGATAGGACCTGTACAAGAGAATGATACCAGCGCCAATGTGAAGGCCATGAAGAAGATACTCAACAATCCGGTTGTAGAGTCTGCTTTACTGTCAAGTTTCGTTGTCCATGATGCAGGAAGTGTGATTTCGAACGCACCAAGGAATGATACGGCGAAAACAACAAGTAATAAGAAGAAAATGATATTGAAAATAGCGTTTGTCGCAAGGTTGTTCAATGCGCTGGCGCCGAAGATACCTGTGATGATCAATCCCAATGCTACATAGATAACAATGATTGACACACCGTATGTGATTGCGTCGCGGATCGATTTTTTACGGTCTTTTGTACGTTTCAGGAAGAAACTTACTGTCATAGGAATCATTGGCCATACACATGGTGTAAGCAATGCGAATAGTCCGCCTAAGAATCCTGTTAGAAGAATAACCCACAAAGAAGTGTCTTCCGAAACGGCTTCTTTACCGAAAGAGTTCAATTTATCGGTAACAGGAGCCCATAAATCGACTGATTCTGTGATTTCTGTTACAGATGGTTTTGTTGCCGGAGTCAGAGGCGTAGCCGGAACGACTGCCGGTTCTTCCACTTTTTCAGAGTCTTGGGCTGCCGTAGCGTTTTTGTCAGATGCTGCCGCGCCACCTTTTCCCGTGAAGTTGAATTCTTCGGGTGAAGGAGGAAGACAGGTTTCATCGTTACATCCCATATAGCGTACTTCTCCATCGATCGTGAACGTTGGTGCTGTTACTTCGATTTTCTGCGTGAAAGTAACATTGGTTTCAAACCAATTTAGCTTCATGTCGAATTGGGGGTCGTACTTGAAAATCGGAGTGCGGTCTGCCGTCACTTTACCGATCAATTTGGCACCTTCAACCTTGTGAAAGGTAAAAGTTGTTGAAATTGGGCCACCTTCGGGCAAATCTGTTCCATACAGATGCCAGCCACTTTCGATAGATGCCTTGAATACCAGCTCTTTTTCATTGCCGGAAAGATTTTTTGTCGAGAAACTCCACTTAATTGGCTCTAAGATTTGAGCATAACTGAATATGCTTAAGCATAACAAGAAGAGTAAAGAAAGATTTCTTTTCATTGGATGAATCGGTTTGAAATGTGTTGAAATTATTGAGATTAAATCAGTATATCTCTGCATTCAGTGCTTAGCAACGAAAATAATACTTTTGCAAATATAATTTTAAACTCTTCAATAAATAATTAATCAACAATAACAAAATAGATGTAAAATAGTTTTTTTGACATATAAAAATAGCCCTTTCGCCTTTTTTCAGGCAGTCATAAGGCGTAAACAGTTTTAATTTGTACTTTTGGTGCCATTCTTCTCAGTGAGAATCTTTCCAATAATGTATATAATTTGATATGATAACAAAAATCATCCGCGATGACCTCGTTGAGAAAGTAAATAAGCTGATCGACAAAAACAATAAGTTTGTAATCGTGAGCCATATTTCCCCCGATGGCGATGCTGCCGGTTCTTCATTGGGCCTTTATCATTTTTTGAATCAGAAACAGAAAGATGCGGTCGTTATTTTCAACGATTCCTTAGCCGATAATATTTCTTGGATTCCGGGAGCGAAAGAGATTCTCTTCTTCGATAAGTATCAAGATGATGCGGTTCGTTCCGTTCAGGAAGCAGATGTGATTTTCTGTTTGGATTTTAATGCAGCCAAACGTATGGGGTCGCTCGCAGATGTGATTCTCGCTTCGAAAGCTAAAAAAGTGATGATTGACCATCATCCTTTCCCCGAAGATTTCTGCGATACGGTTATTTCTCATCCTGAGATTTCGTCAACCAGCGAACTTATTTTTAGGCTGATCTGCGCTTTGGGCGACTTTGATCTGATGGATAAGGATGGAGCTACCGCTATTTTTACCGGAATGATGACCGATACAGGTGCTTTTACCTATAATTCCAACAATCCTGAGATATACGTCATCATCAGTCGTTTGATGATGAAAGGCATTAACAAGGATCAAATTTACGATCGGGTATTCAATACCTTTTCAGCCGATCGTGAACGTTTGATGGGATACACCATCTCAAAGAAATTAAGAGTTTTTCCGGAATTCGGAGGAGCGATGATTTCCCTTACTGCTGATGAATTGGCTGAATATAATTTCAGAAAAGGAGACAGCGAAGGAGATCGGAAGAGCACACGTCTGAACTCCAGTCACTC
>CAMTOW010000332.1 GCA_947074245.1 uncultured Bacteroidales bacterium
CATCTGCCGGAAGATCTCTATAACCTTTAACATACACGACACAATACCAAAATGAAAACAACACCATTTACAGACAAGCATATTGCGCTTGGTGCTAAAATGCATGAATTTGCCGGTTATAACATGCCTATCGAATATACCGGAATTATCGATGAACATATGAACGTAGTGGAAGGTGTGGGCGTATTCGACGTATCCCACATGGGCGAGATCTGGGTAAAAGGACCTAAAGCGCTCGAATTCCTTCAGAAAATGACATCCAACGACGTCGCTAAACTGGCTCCGGGAAAAGCTCAATACTCTTGCTTCCCGAATGAAGACGGCGGTATCGTAGATGATTTGCTCGTATATATGTATTCTGACGAAAAATATCTTCTTGTTGTCAATGCTTCAAATATCGAAAAAGACTGGAACTGGCTGACTTCTCATAATACGGAAGGTGCAGAGTTGGAAAACGCGTCCGATAAGATCGCGCAGTTGGCCGTACAGGGGCCGAAAGCGAAAGAAGTATTGCAAAAACTGACTCCGGTTGATCTTTCTGAGATTCCATATTATTCATTCGTAGTGGGCGAATTCGCCGGAGCACCGGAGGTAATCATCTCCAATACCGGCTACACCGGCGCAGGCGGTTTCGAATTGTATTTCTACAATAGTGACGCAGAGAAAATCTGGAATGCCGTGTTTGAAGCGGGCGAAGCGGAAGGTATCAAAGCAGCCGGACTGGGTGCGAGAGACACGTTGCGTCTTGAAATGGGATTCTGCCTGTATGGCAATGACCTGGATGATACGACTTCTCCAATCGAAGCCGGTCTGGGTTGGATCACCAAATTCGCAGAAAACAAACCGTTCATCAACCGTCCGCAGTTGGAAAAACAGAAAGCGGAAGGAGTGGTGCGTAAACTGGCAGGCTTCGAATTGAAAGAAAAAGGGATCGCTCGCCATGGCTATGCCATCGAAAATGAACAAGGCGAAGAGATCGGCGTAGTGACTTCCGGTAGTATCTCTCCGACGCTGAAAACAGGTATCGGAATGGGATATATGAAACCGGAATATACCAAACCGGGCACGACTATCTATATCCGCGTGCGGAATAAAGCCATTCCG
Source organism: uncultured Bacteroidales bacterium (assembly GCA_947074245.1). Taxonomy (GTDB): domain Bacteria; phylum Bacteroidota; class Bacteroidia; order Bacteroidales; family JAUNSR01; genus JAUNSR01. Next base: position 1,105 of record CAMTOW010000332.1, read on the forward strand.
GCTGAGATCGTTAAGACGCCATTCCGCAAATAATGGTTATCTTTGCGGTATAATTTTCCAAACCGCAACTTATGACTAAAACATTGATCGTATTGATCGGACCAACCGGTGTCGGAAAAACCGAGCTCAGTTTGCGTATTGCGGAGCGGTTTTCGGCACCGGTTGTTTCTTCCGATTCCAGACAAATCTATAAGGACCTGCCCATCGGGACGGCTGCTGCCACGCAGGAGCAGAAAGACCGAGTAGCACACCATTTCGTAGGAATACTCGATCTGCATGAATATTTCAGTGCGGCTCGTTTCGAAGAAGAGGTGATCGGTTTTCTGGATGATTATTACAAAGAATCCGATGTCGCGTTGATGACCGGCGGTTCGATGATGTATGTAGATGCCGTATGCAAAGGGATCGATGAGATGCCTTCCATTTCGGCTGAGATCCGGGAGAAAGTGATGCGTCTTCGTGATGAGGTGGGGTTGGACGGATTACTGGAGATTCTAAAAGATCTTGATCCGGAATATTACGAAATCGTGGATCGAAAAAACCACAAACGAGTGATGCATGGGATCGAAATCTGTATGGAAACGGGACAGACCTTTACCAGTTTTCGTAAAAACCATATCAAAGAGCGTCCGTTCCAAATCATAAAGGTGGGATTGACGCGTGATCGGGAAGAGCTTTATAGCCGAATCAATCAACGGGTGGATGAAATGATGGCGGATGGTTTGCTCGATGAGGCTCGACGAGTATATCCGCACAGAGATCTGAATTCGCTCAATACGGTAGGTTACAAAGAGTTGTTCAATTACCTCGACGGTACCTGGACACTCGAATTCGCCATTGAGAAGATCAAACAGAATTCAAGGATCTATTCTCGTAAACAAATGACCTGGTTTAAGCGTGATCCGGAAATCACCTGGTTCAATCCGGAACAGCAGGACGAGATCATGTCTTTTATAGAATCGCGAATCGAAAACGGATCGGAACAGAAGTAAGTGAAACTTGATCGTACATTATAGGAAAGGGGATATCCGACGGATATCCCCTTTCGTCGTTTTTAGGGATTCGGGTCTTACTTTCAAATTGAACGGAAAGGTATGTTCGTCGGTTCGGAAGATCGGGTTGACGGATTCGCGAAGTGATTTCTGTTTCAGGTAGGTACGAAAACGATTTAAACTCATTATTTTAGTCGCCGTTTTATATTTTATTCAATCACATTCACACTGTAAGCGATTCTAATTATGAGATCACTCTCTCTGAAACTGTTTGTTTCATCCTTATTTTTAATTACCGTATTTATATTAAATGCCGCCACACCCATTCGAGTGGCATGTGTAGGAAATAGCGTAACCTATGGGTTGAGTATCGACAATCGTGAAAAAAACTCCTATCCGGCGCAACTGCAGCAACTATTGGGCGAGGAATACGAAGTTCGTAATTTCGGAAAAAGCGGATCTACGCTCTTAAAGAAAGGGCATCGCCCGTATACCGAGCAGGGTGAGTATGAAGAAGCGCTTACCTGGAAACCGGATCAGGTGATTATTCATCTGGGTTTGAATGATACCGATCCGAGAAACTGGCCCAATTATCAGGATGATTTCGTAAGTGATTATCTCTCTCTGATCGATTCGTTTCGGGAAGTGATTCCGAATGTGCGGACTTTGATTTGCCGATTGACTCCGATCACTCCTGCTCATCCTCGCTTTAAATCGGGCACGCGCGACTGGTATGCGCAGATTCAAAAGAAGATAGAGACTATCGCGTCGATTTCTGGTTGTCAGTTGATCGATTTGCAGAAGGGGCTGTATAGCCGCCCTGATCTGTTGCCCGATGCGATCCATCCGACGGCGGAAGGTGCGGGGATTATCGCACAAACGGTATATTCGGAATTGACGGGCGATTATGGCGGATTGTATTTATCGCCACTATTCTCAGACAATATGGTTGTGCAATATGGGAAACCCGTACTTGTATCGGGGAAAGCCAATGCCGGAAATAGAATCGAAGCACAGTTGGGGTCGCAAAAACTCAATACGGTCGCTGATGTTCACGGAAACTGGATGGTGTCTTTTGAACCTTTGGCAGCGGGTACGGAAACGACTTTGGTCATAAAAGCAAAAGGAAAACGCAACTCTGAAATCCGAAAATTCAATGCGGTACGCGCCGGTGAAGTCTGGATCTGTTCGGGGCAGTCGAATATGGCATTTCGAGTGGATGAGTCGGTTCCGGAGGAACAAAACGCGATGCGTGGGTTTGCCC
>CAMTOW010000333.1 GCA_947074245.1 uncultured Bacteroidales bacterium
GCCAGGCTGCCGATGATTAACGCAGCATAGCCGTATTGCGCAACATAATGCGTTACGGTTCGCTAACCAGTTCGATCGAATCTTTACCGATCCGTTTCGATACTTCTTCCATCGCAACCGGATCATACGCTTTTACCTTCGCTCCGGCTCTGAGTAGATTTTCGATCAGCACCAAAGAGGTCGCTTCGCGAATATCGTCGGTTTCAGGTTTGAAAGAAAGGCCCCATAAAGCGATGGTTTTTCCGGAAAGATCGCCATTGTAGTGTTTCATCAATTTCTTAAACAAAACTTCTTTCTGATCTTCATTCACATCCTCTACGGATTGCAAGACACGAAGATCGTAGCCATATTGGCGAGCGGTCTTTATCAATGCTTTGACATCTTTCGGAAAACACGAACCACCATATCCACAACCGGGATATAAAAATTTGTTTCCAATACGTGAATCCGTACCGATACCGGCGCGTACCTGATTAACATCGGCCCCTACCAGTTCGCATAGATTGGCGATATCGTTCATAAAACTGATACGGGTAGCCAACATCGCGTTTGCTGCGTATTTAGTCATCTCCGCAGAAGAGATATCCATGAAAATCACACGGAAGTTATTTAGCAAAAACGGTTTATAAAGACGGGTCAGAAGGTTTTTCGCTTTCTCCGATTCTACTCCCACGACAACTCGATCGGGGCTCATAAAATCTTTGATCGCCGCACCTTCTTTCAAAAATTCCGGATTAGACGCGACATCAAATTCGATATCTAGTCCGCGTTTGTCCAATTCCTCACGGATAGCTTCTTTGACCAGTTTCGCCGTTCCCACCGGAACCGTACTTTTCGTAACGAGCAGAATGTATTTATTCATATGTTTCCCGATGGTGCGAGCCACCTCCAGAACATATTGAAGATCCGCGCTACCATCTTTATCGGGAGGAGTACCTACGGCACTGAATACGATATCAATATCATCCAGGATCGAAACCAGATCCGTCGTAAAACTCAGTCGACCTGCTTTTACGTTACGTTCGACCATCTCATCGAGTCCGGGTTCATAGATCGGAATAACTCCTTTTTGTAATAATTCGATTTTTTCCTGATTCGTATCAATACAAGTCACATTCAAACCCATTTCCGCAAAACAGGTTCCACTTACCAATCCGACATATCCGGTACCGACTATAGCTGTTTTCATGCATGCATCTTTTTAAACATAAACAGGAGGAATATCTCAAAAAGATATACCTCCTGCGCAAATATACTAAGTTTTTATTTTTCAGAAAGCATTCTGATCATGATGGAACATTTTCGCACTCGTTTGCATGATGATCTTTACATCGAGCCAGAAGCTCCAGTTCTCCAAATACCAGATATCATATTCGATACGTTTTTCCATTTGCCATTTCTCTTTCGTCTCCCCACGATAGCCATTAACCTGAGCCCAACCGGTTAGACCCGGTTTCACATAATGACGAACCATATACTTATTGATCTCCTGAGAATAGCTTTCGGTATGTTTCAACATGTGCGGACGAGGACCGACAATTGACATATCTCCTTTAAGGACATTCCAAAATTGTGGAAATTCATCCAAATTCGTCTTACGCAAGAACTCTCCTACTTTGGTTTTACGAGGATCATTTCTGGTTGCCTGAACCGTATCGCTGACATCATTGACCCGCATACTTCTAAACTTATAACACAAGAAGTCTTTTCCGGAACGTCCCGTACGCAACTGTTTGAAGAAAACCGGACCCGGAGATGACATCTTAACCGCCACCGCGATTGGTAAAAGCCAAAGCGGAGATAAAAATAAAATTACAGAAGCAAATACGATATCAAAACTACGCTTGATTATCAGTGACATATAATCATTCAAGGGTTCCTTTCGATTAATCAGAACAGGAATCTCTCCCAACAACTCCATCTTCATATTACGCGACACTTCAATATCGAAAGAAGGCACCAGATAAAAACGAATCAGATGATTCTCGCAATACTCCATCAAGTGGGTAATATTTACATTATGCATGGCACATAATGAACAATACAATTCATCCACTTTATTCTTCTCCAAGTAATCATAAGTCGAATCGACTTTACCCAGATAGTTGTTCATATAAATGGAATTGTTGTTTTCATCGTCAAAATACCCAAGCACCCGATATCCATAAGTATCATGTGAAGTCAACTGGATATAAAGGCTGTCGGCATTGAACCCGCTGCCTACAATAACTACGTTCTTAAAATTATATCCTGATTTACGATATTGCTTCAAAGACATCCACATCACAAGCCACCAGCTTGCTAACGCGACAAAGAATATCGTATAGAAGGTAGCCAGAAAAACGCGAGACAGATCACCAAACTTAATCAAAAGCATCAGCGATAAGAATACGAGAAAGTGAGAACCCGCTATTTTGAACGCATTCTGAATCAGTTTATGAGAAAATAGAATTCGTTTCTCATGAAACTTCTGAAAGTATAAAAATAAGGTTGGAATATAAGATACATTGATCAATAAGAACAATACACGTAATTTATCCCATACGTCTTCCGAGAGATAATCTCCAAAACCAAACAGACATGCACAGAATGTAATATTAAGCAGCAAAAACTCACCGAAAATAATAATAACATTAATCAAATGTCCGTATCCTTTTCTTTGATCCATAATAACAAATTTTCTTTAAGACGATTAGCCAGAGATTAAATTCTATTCAGATATTTAAACGAACAGATATTAATTTAATTGTGCGAATGTAAAAAATATTTTAAAACAATAAGCCTATTGATTAATAGAGTCAATTCTATGAGGTTAAAATCACCGGGCATATTTTGATTTTTTAATATAAACGTATATCAAAAATATTTGTTCCGATTCGAGACAGCTATTTACCAAAGATTAATATTTACGCAAATACCAAAGCCCGTAATCATTCCGTAATACAAGACGTTTGTGTGTAAATTCTTCGACAGCGAAACCTTCAGTGGTGTTACGAAATCCAAAATCCTCAATCAATGATTCGGATGTTTTCATTTCGATATGAAGAGAATCACCTGTAAAAACATAGTATCCCATCGCTCCGATCGGAGAATAATTGTTCGGACGGACTTTTCTTAATTGCACGGCTTTCAGCTGAAAGCTCATGTATAAACTATCACACTGGATAGGTTCATCTTGAATGATCATTTCCTGAAGTTGCCACATTCCTTCTACTTTCCGTTTGACAGGTGCTTTCTGACCAGAACTAATCAAGAATGTCAAAACAAATACGAAGAAACAGATCCGTGTATTTTTACTTTTCATCCGTTTTAATTATTTACAAATAAGCCCTCTTTTCGTAACGGCTAAAGAGAAA
>CAMTOW010000334.1 GCA_947074245.1 uncultured Bacteroidales bacterium
TCACTCTCACCAGGGACTCACCTATGGCGGTTTTATCCTTTCCCCTTCTGCGACCATAGCAGACGTGATGGAGCTTTTCGAAGCTGCGATCGCTTATCTCCGTGAAAACGGGATATCCGAATGGATCTATAAGCTGATTCCGTCAATTTATCACCGCTATCCGGCTATGGAAGATGCGTATGCCCTGTTTCGGCACGATGCCCGTCTGATTGCGCGCGGTCTTTCGTCGGCGATTGATCTGCACGATCCGCTCAAATTCCGATATGATCGTCGCACGGGCGCGAAAAAGGCGCAGAAAGCGGGTTGCACCGTACGGCTAGCGTCCGATTTGGCTCCGTTTTGGAAGATTCTATCCGAAAATCTGATGGCTGTTCACGGCGTACTGCCGGTCCACTCGCTCGAAGAGATGGAGTTGTTGCGCGATCGTTTCCCACACAATATCCGTTGCTACGAAACCGTTCTTAATGGCGAAGTGATCGCGGGTGCCTTGGTTTATGAAACTCATACGACTGCTCATACCCAATATCTTTCTGCCTCTTGGTTCGGGAAGAAATACGGAGCGCTTGATCTTCTGCTCGATCGGTTGATTCACGAAGAATACGCCTCCAAAGATTGGTTCGATTTCGGAATCTCCACCGAAGAGGGTGGCAGGATGCTCAATCAGGGTCTTGTTACTCAAAAAGAAGGTTTCGGCGCGCGCGCTGTTTTATATGACATCTATAAACTTGCTTTAGAATGATCGCTTATCTTGATCTGAAAAATTATAACCGACGTTACGAACCTCAGTTGTCCGAAGCGATGCTTCAGACCATCCGTTCCGGACGTTATCTGCTCGGTTCCCAAGTCGAAGAATTTGAAAATGCTTTCGCTGCTTTTTGTGGCGCCTCTCATTGCATCGGTACCGCCAATGGTCTCGATGCGCTCACTCTTATCTTGCGTGCATGGGTTGAGTTAGGCGTTATGAAGCCGGGCGATGAGGTGATTGTTCCTGCCAATACCTTTATTGCCAGTATTCTTGCTGTCTCCGCGGCGGGACTCACTCCGGTTCCTGTCGAACCGGATCCCTGCACTTGCACGATTACGCCCGACGGAGTCGCGGCGGCAATTACCGATCGTACCCGCGCCATAATGGCGGTTCACCTGTATGGTCGTTTGTGCGATATGGAAGGGCTTGGGGTGCTTGCTGCTCAAAACGGACTCAAACTCATCGAAGATGCTGCACAGGCGCATGGCGCATCTGTCTCATCAGGTCCTCTTTCCGGCAAACGGAGTGGTTCGCTTGGCGATGCCGCCGGCTTTAGCTTCTATCCGGGTAAGAACTTGGGTGCGCTTGGCGATGGAGGATGTGTTACGACCGATGATGAAGAATTGGCTACTGCCGTTCGTCGTATTGCCAACTATGGGAGTATCCGTAAATATGTCAATCGCTACAAAGGGTGTAATTCCCGCTTGGATGAAATTCAGGCGGCCGCGTTGTTGGTAAAACTACCTTTTCTCGAATCCGAAAATATTCGTCGCCGCGAAATCGCGACTCGCTATTTCGCGGGTATCTCCAATCCGTTGATCAGTCTGCCTCCGTCGGATGCCGGCTCTGCGCACGTCTATCATATTTTTGCGGTTCATACGCCCTATCGCGATCAGCTTCAACGCTTTTTGCTCGATCAGGGTATAGAGACGCTGATCCATTATCCCGTGCCTCCTCATCGTCAGGAAGCATATTCCGAATGGTCGCAACTCTCTTTTCCGGTAACGGAGATGTTGCACGATCGCGAACTCAGTATTCCTCTTAACCCTGCGATGACCGATTCTCAGGTCGATCAAGTCATCGCCGCCTTAAATTCGTTTCGCCTATGAGTATTCAGACCGCGCAACGTCAGCTTCTTAAATCGCTGAGCATCATGGGAAGTTCGCAGTTGGGGATTATGGCGGTCAATGTCATAAAAACCAAACTGTTTTCGCTCTTTCTGGGTGTGGAGGGGATCGGTCTGATCGGACTCTTCACTTCGCTCATCGATCTGATTCGGAGTGTATCCGGCTTGGGGTTGCAGGATAGCGGTGTACGGTACATTGCCGATAAATCGGTCAACGATTCCGAGATTGAAAAAGAGAAGGAGATCTTTGTTCTTCGTCGATGGATACTTTTTACAGCGTTTATCGGTGCGGCAATCTGTTTTTTTGCGGCGACGCCGCTCTGCTGGTATATGTTCGAGTCGCATGAATATGTCGATGCGGTGCGGATGCTTTCCGTCTGCGTTTTCATTGCAGCCGTTGCTTCCGGGCAAACGGCGATCATGCAGGCGCTCAAACAGATTCCTGCGCTTGCGATGACCAATCTCACCTCTACGCTTCTCATCTTTGTGGTAACCGTTTTGATCGCTTTCATTTACGGATTGAAAGGAATTGTTGCGATTATGTTCTGCAATTCTTTTTTCCTGTATTTGATGGGACGATACTACTTGCGGCGTAATTGCAAATCCACTTGTTCGGTAGCCGTTCCTTTCAACGAATGTTTTCGGCGTGGTGTGCCGATGGCTCGTTTGGGCATTCTTACCGTTATTACGGGGATGGCTTCTTACGGTTCTCTGTTTCTTATCAAAGGATTCATTACCCGCGAAGGCGGACTCGATACGGCTGGCGTGTTTCAAGCGGCATGGCATCTGTCCAATCTCTTTCTCGGATTGATGCTCAATTCCATGGCGGCGGATTTCTATCCTCGCCTTTCCGAAGCCAATCGCGATAAGAATGCGCTTTCCGGATTGGTCGATTCTCAGCTCTATATCATCGTGTTGTTGGTCGGCCCGTTGCTCTCCTTTTTGCTCGCGTTCGCTCCGTTGCTGATCCGTATTCTCTATTCATCCGGATTCATGGATGCCGTACCTCTTTTTCGCTGGTTGATGATCGCGTTCTTTATCAAGAGCGTTACCTGGACGATGAGTTACGTTCTTATGGCGAAAGTGATGGTTCGTCCTTTCCTGTTCACCGAGATATGCTGGTACCTGCTTTATCTGCCTCTGATCTATTTCCTGTATCCGGTTTATGGAATCACGGGGGTCGGTATCGCCTCATGCATCGCATATTCGGTCTATTTGATTCCTCTCATTATTCTGATGCGTCGCATCGGTTGTTCGTTTTCGCTCCGAACCGTTTGTTCTGCGACGATATATACGCTTTTGATGATCGGATTATTCGTTCTGAATCAGATCTTCCATTCTCCATGGATATGGATCGTCAATGTTCTATTGATTGGCTGCTGCGGTGCTTTCTCATTGCACGCTCTCGATCGGATCATCGATATTCGTTCCATCATCCGAAAACTGAACGATAAATTCCGAAAAAAATGAAACGGAGATTC
>CAMTOW010000335.1 GCA_947074245.1 uncultured Bacteroidales bacterium
CGTATACTTGGATTAAGTATTTACCAGGGTTGATACGGTCGATGTTATATTCGTGGAGTTTATAAGTTTGAATCTCACCAGATATTAAACGAAAGAAATATACCCGTTGCAGAATTCTGTAAAGAGATCAATATGTCTGTTTCGGGATTTAAGCGGATCATTGAGAAAAATTCGACTCGTCTGCAAACCCTTGAAGTGATAGCAGAAGCTTTGAATTGTCCGGTAGGCGTTTTTTTCAACGATGAAAGAATCACTACGGAAAAGAAGAAGAAAGACGTCATGAAACCACATATCCCATTATCAGCTCAAGCGGGATCCTTGTCCGGATTTGCAGCCGGTATCACTTCGGACCATTGTGAATTACATCATACGATAAATGCTTTTGGCAATTATGATTATACGATTGAAGTAAGAGGGGACAGTATGCTGCCGGATTTCAATTCGGGAGATGTCGTTGCTTGTAAATCGATTCAAGCTGATGATTCGATTTGGAATGACCGGATCTATGTGATTGATACCAATGATGGAGTGGTAATGAAAAAGCTTCGTAAAATAAAAAATGATCAAGAGCATTTTGAGTGTATTTCTCTCAATAGTGAATATGCTCCGTTTACGATAAATAGGAAAGATATATACTCTTTAGCAGAAGTTGTGGGTATAGTGAAACATTTCTGAAAAAGACAATTTATAGGAACCAATAAACCTGGGCAGTTGTTAAGCAAGTAGAATTTGATTAACAATTACTCAGGTTTTATTATGAATGGGAATGGCGAGACAAAGAAGTCTCTGATGATGATCGCGAAAGTTTTGAATATAGCCGTATTGCTTTGCAGTATCGCTATTTTTATCCTATTATCGCTCGAAATCTTAGAGTCGAATCAAGTTTATCAGCGTAAATATCTGCATATTCAATTAGGGATTTGTGTTCTATACCTCTTCGATTTTTTTTATTTGTTTGCGCTATCTCCCAAGAAACTCCGTTATTTCTCTACGAATTTTTTATTCCTGCTCGTTTCAATTCCCTATCTAAATATTGTGCAATGGATGCACATAGACGTTAGCCCTTTCTTTAGCATCATTCTTCGCGCGGTTTTACTCATTCGAGGCGGATATGGTTTGGTCATTATGTTTGCCTGGTTTACCAAAAGTAAGATAACGAATTTACTCTTCTCGTATATCATCATATTGGTCGGAATGGCTTATTTCGGCAGTTTGGCATTTTACTCTCTGGAGAAAGAGGTGAATAGTGGTGTGAAGGATTTCGGAGATGCCGCGTGGTGGGCATGTATGGACGTCACCACGGTTGGTTGCGCCATCGAACCCGTTACTTCGGAGGGCAGGATATTGGCCGTTATCTTAGCCAGCATGGGGATGAGCGTATTTCCGATATTGACCGCTTACATCACTAATATCTTTCAGACTAAGATGCAAAAAAAGGCTGAGACTACTAATAGTGCTCAGCCTGAAAACTCATAAAGAGTCGTTATATACATAGTTAAGGTTATTCCTACATCCGAAGATATTCTAACATTGATAATATAGCATTACCCAGCCTTACTCCAGATTGCGGGTTTTGACCGGTAATCAACCGTTCGTGAACCTGAACATTTTCTGTCCATTCGCGAGCGATATGATATTTGGCACCACGGATCATCAATTCGCATTGTAAAAAATAGGGAATCAAATCACACATCGCAATCGATTTTTCCTCCATATCGTTGAAACTGGTGAGATCTCTGCCTTTAACGAGATAATCTCCATTTTTTAATTTGACATTTAGCAGACCGGCAACCCCATGACAAATCGCGGATACAACTTTCCCCTGTTCCCACATTTTTGAGGTAATGGCAGCCAATATCTCATTATGAGGTAAATCCCACATCGCACCATGACCTCCAACAAAATGGATGGCACAGTAATCATCTGCATTTATATCTTTCGGAAGGAGAGTAGATGATATCTTACGCTGTACCTCTTTATTCTCCAAAAATTGTTTATTAATCAAATCGGACGCATCCTCGCCCGTCGTTTTAGGAGCGCCGCCCAGAGGAGACACATAATCGATTTCGTAACCAGCCTGAGTTAATATTTTCCAAGGATGGGAAGCTTCGCTTATCCACCATCCGGTCGTTTTTTCAGAATCACCCAACTGATCATTACTTGTCAAAACGAATAGTATTTTTTTATTTTTCATAATCGAAAATCAAGAATCTAAAAAATTATAACTGCATAACATATGTCCTAATAATTTGTTCGTCGCGTAATTGATGAGTTATTGAAAAATAACAGATGTGAAAAGAGAGAATCGTGAACGGAATAATCTCTAAAGCACCTATCGTAGGGAGAATGTCGCTAAACCATTGGATTATTTGGATTGTTTTAAAAGCATAAATAAAAAGATCCTATAAAGAAATGGTGATCATGAAGTTTAAATCAATTCATTTTATTGTGATAATGACTCTGTGTTTATGTGTCGGATGTAAAAAAGACGATTATAGGCTCAATGGGACGGATATGCCATATGTTTATGTAAAACAGCATTATACGCCACCACCTGAAGGGTATGAGCCATTTTATGTAAATTACATAGGCCGACATGGAGCGAGATATCCTATTTCGGATAAATATATCATAGACGTATTATCGATCCTTCAGGACGCAGACGCGAAATACATGCTTACCAACAAGGGAAAAGAGCTTGTTATTCAGTTGAATATGATCAAAGACGATCTACAGGGAAAATGGGGATTGTTGAGTCCGAAAGGCGAGGCGGAGATACGCGGAATCGCGCAACGTATGATTACAAACTATCCGAATGTATTTGAAGATCATATCTATGCTCAAGCTGATAATATCGAGCGTTGCACAAAAAGCATGGTCGTTTTTTTAGATGAGATAGAAAAGAAAACGGGTAATCAGAATGTCACCACGGAAACTTATCCCAAAGAGAATGCCATTTTGAACTTTTTCGATGTCAATATGGCTTATCAAAACTATAAGAAAGAGGGAGACTGGAAAAAAGAGTATCAGGTTTATGCCGATTCGCTATTAGGGCATAACCGACTCATTTATCAACTATTCATATCAATATATGCCGATTCCTTAACCAATAATCGAGAATTTCTAAGATCACTGTATCGAGTATACGCATCTCTTCCTATTACGGATATAGACATAAGTATCAAAGATCTTTTCACAGGAGAAGAGATATTTACTTTTTGGGATATTGAAAACGTCAGACGATATTTGGAAATGGGACCATCACCGATGTGCAAAGATCGGAAGAGCGTCGTGTAGGGAAAGAGTGTTAAGATTAGTGTAGATC
>CAMTOW010000336.1 GCA_947074245.1 uncultured Bacteroidales bacterium
TGGTTTTATACCGGTGTCGGTGTTGGAGTACAACTCTGGCAAGTAACTCATAACGGAAGTATGCCCGTTTTTGCAAATTTCGAAGGAACCCTCAATAAAGGGATAATTAGTCCGTTTGCTGATCTGAAAATCGGATATAATTTTGATTTATCGGAGAAGTCGAAAAGAGAATTCCTGTCAACAAAAGGTTTATACATGAACCCGTCCATTGGGTTTAAATGGACTATTCAAAAAAGATATGCCCTGCGATTGTCTACAGGATATCTGTTGCAAACTGGAAAGTTTATGCAAAATAGCGGAACCCTGAATGCTTTTTCCGATAATCTGAGCATGCACGCATTGGTTTCAAAGATCGGTTTCGAGTTCTGATAATGATAAATATTCGCATAGCCGGATTCGAATCGTCGGATAGATAAAAGCTATATGATGAATAAGGTATATGAAATTGCCCGAAAATCCCTGGAAATGGGGTTTTCGGGCAACTTGTTTTTGAAAAGATAGGCTCTGGGATCAAGATCTGGTCAAGCAACCGTTTCGGTTATAGCTTATACCGGATAATGTAATGCCTTACCTATATTCTGTAAAGTCGAATATTCGTTACAGCTTCGGCGCGTTCGGTTTATTTCGGTTCATCCGATAATATACCAATGCTCCCGCTGCCAGAAGCAGGATGAGAATCATCGAGATGTACGAGATCGTATCCGTCATTCGGATTGATTTTGGACGGAACGAAAACTCGATTTCATGATTTCCAGCGGGGATATAGAGCCCGCGCAGAATATAATCGGTTCTTACGATGTCAGCCGGAACCCCGTCGATCGTAGCGACCCATCCCGGATAATATACTTCCGAGAATACGGCAAGCCCTCCGGTTGTGTTCTCCGAATGGTAGGTCAGCGTATTCGGCGTATATTTCGTCAATCGGATCGTGGATGTGCTGTCTTTGGCAAATGCTTTTCCGGTCAGCGCCGTTTCGAATCGTTTGTCGATGATTGCGGTTTCTCCCGGATTGATTGTGCCCAGTTCCTGAATCTCATCGTTTGCGTTGTTTACCCAGTCGATATTCCCGACAAACCAGGCGTTCCCTAGCGCGTCTGGATTGAGTTGAGCCATCGGTTTGTTGTCCGGTCCAGGTACGATCACATATTTTGCATTCAGCATATTCAGAATGCTCGGATTGATTTCCCGGCTCATATATTGATCGATGATGTCCTGATAACGCTGTAGTTTGGCGGCATGGTATCCACCGATCGATTTATGGAAATAAGAAGTCTGTGCGTCGTTAAACGTATTTGTGGTCAGATTCATGACGCGATAATGGATATCCGTGTCTTTTAAGATCTCCTTATCGGCTTCCGTCATCTGAAACGGTTTGTTCAATTGTCGTTTCGGTACGAAGTTCGATGCGTTCAGATAACGTTTATCGACCGACCACATGTCCCCGATCGTTAATACGGCAACAAGTGCAACCATCAGAAGCGATTTGATCTTACCCAGGCTGTATAGGGATACGATCAAAGCTCCCAGCATGATTACGAAGAAACTTCGCCATGCGTCTGCCGAAAGGATCGACTCGCGTACCGACTGTACGTTATCCAGCAGATCCATCAGTTGGGGTTGTTGCATCGCCTGCGGCAAATAGGCGTCACGCTCCATATCGCTCAGGAACGAGAAGAATACGTTCGGGAAAATCGCGAAGATCAGGCATAACCCGCCCGTAAGGACCAACGATGCGATAAATGCGTTTTTCTTTTCGTTTCGGATTTCGGCCGGACGTTCGATGATCTCCTTTAATGCGAGAATGGCAAGTAGTGGCATGCAGAATTCCGCGATTACCAGCATCGACGATACGGCGCGGAATTTATTATACATCGGCATATAGTCGATAAACAATTCTGTAAGCGGCATGAAGTTCTTTCCCCACGATAGCAGAATAGAGAATAATGTCGCGGCCAGCAATGCCCATTTTATCCATCCTTTGACGATGAACAGTCCCAGAATGAACAGGAACACCACAAATGCGCCTACATAAACCGGACCGGATGTAAACGGCTGGTCTCCCCAATATCGGTTCATCTGACTCATGTAATCCCGATAAAGTGGATTCGCGTTTTTCATCGCTTTTTTGTCTTCGGCGATTGCTCCGGTCGCACCCCCTTTAATGTCTGGAATCATCAGCGAGAATGTTTCTCCGATTCCATAACTCCATTGGGTGATATATTCTTTTTCTAATCCACCGGTTTTATTTTCGTCATTGGCGGTTTTATCGGTAACGGTCAACTCGCTACCTCCTCGCATCGTTTCCTTGCTGTATTGCCAGGTATGATATAGGTTCGACGCGTTTACCCCGATTGCCAGAAACGCCGCAACGATCAATACTGCCGAAGCGTTCAGGAACCCTGTAAGTTGTTTCTTCTTGCTTTGATCGATCAGAATTCCGATAACCAATGCAAGAATCACGAAAAGAAAATAATAGGTCATCTGCACGTGATTCGAGTTGATCTGCATCGCCGCGAAGAAAGCCGTCAGTGCTCCCCCTGTCAGATAACGCCCCCGATAGGTCAATAAGATTCCTCCGATGGTTGGCGGTATATAGGCGAGCGTAATAAACTTCCAGATATGCCCCGCTTCGATGATGATGAAGAAATACGACGAGAAGGCATACATGATCGCGCCCGCGATCGCCAGTTCCTTCCGAATCCCCATAGCTACGAGCAGAATGAAGAATCCAAGCATCATGATGAACAGGTAAGACGCCGGTGCCGGTAAATACAGGCTGTATGTCTTTTCTACGAAACGCATGATATTACGCGAACCGTAACTGGGCGACGACTGAAACGTCGGCATCCCGCCGAATAACGAATTCGTCCATCTCGACAACTCGCCCGTTTCTTGCTGATATTGCTTTACCTCATGCCCGATGGCGATACCTTGTTGCGTATCCGCCTGGAAAAGAACTTTACCTTCGAAAAGTTCTGGTGTGAAATAGGCCATCGAAATCACTGCGAATAGCACAATGCATCCTATGTATTGACCGATTGACCGAAAATTGATTTTTGTCATACCTGTTGCGAAGTGAAGTGTATTTAAAACTCCATAAAGATAATAAAATGAACGTTTCATAATTCCCGCCTGCCAAAAACGATTCAGAATTTACACCCGTCGATTCTCCTCTTCGCCTTTACGAGTCCGGATCCTTTTCTCTCAATGTGTCCATCTATTTCTACCGAACCTGTTCTACCGAACCTGTTCTACCGAACCTGTTCTACCGAACCTGTTCTACCGAACCT
>CAMTOW010000337.1 GCA_947074245.1 uncultured Bacteroidales bacterium
AAAGTCAATCTACCCAATTATAGCGAATTTTACGAAGCGCGTTGGTTTGCGTCCGGCAAAGATGTGTCTTGCTCTCAGATTCGGTTCTGCGGTCAGGATGTGCCGTTCGGTACCGATTTGCTTTTTACCAACGATTCCGTAACCTTCGGAATTGAGATTTGCGAAGACCTGTGGGTGCCGATTCCTCCGTCGTCTTATCAGGCGTTGGCGGGAGCCGAGCTTTTCATCAATCTATCCGCAAGCAATGAGCTTGTCGGGAAAAACGAATATCTTCATTCGCTCCTCTCTCAACAGTCTGCCCGTCTGATGGGGGCTTATCTCTATGTCTCGGCGGGATTCGGCGAATCTACCACAGATTTGGTTTTTGCCGGTAACGGTATTGTCGTTGAGAACGGAGTGACCTTAAGAGATTCCGAGCGATTCTCTTTAAACGAACAATTGATCGTTTGTGACGTGGACATCGAAAAAATGCGCAATGTGCGCCGTCGTACGACCACTTTCGCTTCAAATGGCGAGGCTCAGCCGGCGTTTCGTCGGATTCCGTTCGCATTACCTCAGGAAGCGAGTGAGAAGGAGATCAATCGTTATTTCGATCCGCGTCCGTTCGTGCCCGCCGATTCGATGATGCATCCGCGTTGTCAGGAAATCTTCGATATTCAGGTAAACGGTCTCGCTCAGCGATTCAAGCATACCCATTCACAAACCGCCGTTATCGGTATTTCGGGAGGTTTGGATTCCACGCTGGCTTTGCTGGTTTGTATTCAAACGTTCGATAAACTCAATATCTCTCGCGAACGAATCGTCGGAGTTACGATGCCCGGCTTCGGAACGACCGACCGCACCTATAACAATGCCATCAATCTGATGAAATCTCTGGGTGTCACCATTCGCGAGATCAGTATCAAAGCTGCCTGTATGCAGCATTTCGAAGATCTGGGAATCGATCCGTCCGTGCACGACGTTACCTATGAGAACTCTCAGGCGCGCGAACGAACACAGATTCTGATGGATATTGCCAATCAAACCAACGGGATGGTGATCGGTACGGGCGATTTGTCGGAATTGGCGTTGGGTTGGGCTACATACAATGGCGATCACATGTCTATGTATGGCGTCAATGGCAGTATTCCGAAAACTCTTGTGCGCTATCTGGTCAAATGGGTGGCGGATCATCGTGTCGATTCGGTTTCAAAAGATATATTATTGGATATAATCGATACTCCAATCAGTCCGGAGCTCATTCCGGCCGATGAAAACGGAGAGATCGCTCAGAAAACGGAAGACCTGGTGGGGCCTTACGAGCTTCACGATTTCTTCCTGTATCATTTTATGCGATCCGGTTTTTCGCCTGCCAAAATCTATTTTATGGCCAAACAAGCGTTTGCCGGCGTATACGATTCTGAATTCATACATAAATGGCTTTATATTTTCTTCCGAAGATTCTTTAATCAACAATTCAAAAGATCCTGTCTGCCGGATGGTCCGAAAGTGGGGTCTGTCAGTCTTTCTCCGCGTGGGGATTGGCGAATGCCGAGCGATGCCACGGCGTCTCTCTGGTTGAAAGAAATAGAAAACCTAAACAAATAAGTGCTTATCAATTAATATCATATGAACAAATCTAAATTCATCACATTGTTTGCGGTTGCATCTTTGTTGAGTAGTTGCGGGAAGGACTCTGGTCCTCATTTTATCACCGATTCAGCTACACGACAAAAGATTCAGGCGGATTTTAAGTCTCGTAAAGAAGCGGTCGGCAACGACGCTTTATTTGAAATTACCGAACCGATGACTACCGAAGAGCGTGAGGCGATGGAATTCCTTTTGGCATATATGCCGATCGGAGACATCACCGACTACGGTACTTCTTATTTCCTCGATCAGGTTCGTCAAACGTTATCCATGCGCGATCAGGTAAGTTGGAAAGATTCGATTCCCGAATCGGTTTTCAGACATTACGTATTGCCTGTGCGTACCAATAATGAAACTTTGGATGAATTCCGTAACCAATACGGTCCGGTCATCTACGAGCGCGTAAAAAATCTACCGTTGAAAGAGGCCGCTCTCGAAGTGAATCACTGGTGTCATGAGAATGTTATCTACACATCTACGGATGGTCGTACGTTCGGACCCATCGCATCGATGAGAAATGCGGGCGGACGTTGTGGCGAGGAGTCTGTGTTTGCCGTAGCAGCGATGCGTTCGGTAGGGATTCCGGCTCGTCAGGTTTATTCGCCACGTTGGGCGCATACCGACGACAATCATGCCTGGGTTGAGGTTTATGTAGACAACAAATGGCAGTTCCTCGGTGCGTGCGAACCGGAACCGGTTTTGAATCTGGGTTGGTTCAATGGGCCTGCATCTCGCGGGATGTTGATGTTGACCAACGCTTTCGGGGCTTCTTATGACGGTCCGGAAGAGGTTACGACCAATACGCCGGCATATACCGAAGTAAACGTTATGTACACCTACGGTCCTACAGCGAAATCCGATTTCATCATCGTAGATGCCAATGGCGCGCCGGTAGAAGGGGCGGAAGTGGAATTCAAAATCTACAACTATGGTGAGTTCAACACGGTTGTTCGCAAGAAAACCGATAAAGAAGGTTCTACTTTCCTGAATGCCGGTTTGGGCGATATGTTCGTTTGGGCATCAAAGGATGGCAAATACGGTTACTCAAAAGTTTCTTTCGGAAAAGACGAGAGTATTACCATTACGCTTGACAAGAAACAGGGCGACGCGATCTCATTGGAGATGGACCTGGTTCCTCCGGGCGAAGGTGCTTCTCTGCCGGAAGTGACCGATGCGATGCGCGCTCAAAACAACGTGTTGCTGACGCAGGAAGATTCGATCCGTAATCTTTACACGGCTACATTCTATACCGAAGAACGTGCGAAAGCATTGGCTTCCGAATTGAAAACCGACGAAGCGAGTACGGTTCGTTTTATGACTATGTCAAGAGGTAATCATGCCGAAATCGAGAAATTCCTTCGCGCCGCTTCTCCGGAAAAACGTGAAATGGCACTTTCTTTATTGGGTGTAGTATCGGCGAAAGATTTGCGTGACGTGCCGGGCGATGTCTTCACCGCGCATTTGAACGATTCGAAGAATCAAGAAAACGAGCAATTCGTTTCATATATCTTGAATCCGCGTATCGATCGTGAATTCCTGACTCCGTACAAAGGAACGCTTCAAAAAGAAACTCCTGCCGAGTTTGCGGCTCAGGTACAGGAAAATCCGGAAGTATTGGTAGCATGGGTAAAAGAAAACATCCGTGTGGATAATACC
>CAMTOW010000338.1 GCA_947074245.1 uncultured Bacteroidales bacterium
AGATAAATGCAATCACCGGATATTTTACCTTCAGGATAGATGATTAGGCGTGATGGATGCAGGTACCGGCCAACCGGTGCCGGGAGCAAATGTGATGTTGCGTGAGCAAAACATCTACGTGATCACCGGACCGTCGGGAGATTTCCAAATCTCCAATGCCAGTCCCGGTGAAGATTATCTCACCATCACCTCTTATGGCTATGCACCACTGAAAATGGACGTGCAAGTAGTGCCCGATCGTATTTCTAACCTCGGAAAACTAAAGATCGCCTCATTGGGCACATCGAATTATTCGGACGATGAAGCAGTCATCACGTTCGACGAATCGCAACTGGATGACGATGAAGGAACCAGTCAGTCGATCGGTAACCTGAGTGGAGCCGCAGACGACGTTTATCTGAGTACGGCAAGTTATGACTTCTCGGCGATGCGTTTCCGAGTTCGCGGTTATGACTCGGAGTATTCGACGACGTATATCAATGGCATCTGCTTCAACGAGCCCGTGCGCGGACGATTCAACTACTCCATGCTCGGAGGGATGAATCAGGCATTCCGTAACAAAACAATCACCAACGGAACAGAGCTTGCCACATTCGCATTCGGGAATGTAGGGGGAGCAACCAATATCAACACGCGTGCTTCGGAGTATGCTCCGGGGATCCGTGGCGGAGTAGGTTTTACCAACCGTGCTTACAAATGGCGCGGAATGTTGACATACAGTACCGGCTTGCTGGAGAATGGTTGGGCATTCACCCTTTCCGGTATCGGACGTTTCGCAGATGAAGGAATCATCCCGGGAACGTTCTATAACTCATTCGGATATTTCGCTTCCGCACAGAAGATCTTCAACGAAAAACACAACCTGTCTATCACGACGTTCGGAGCGCCGACTCAGCGCGGGACCGCGAGTGCGATTTATGAAGAGTGCGCAGACGTAACGGGCGATTATCTATACAACCCGAACTGGGGATGGGATCGCGGCAAGAAACGCAGCGCGCGTATCGTGGATTCTTTCGATCCGACTACACTCGTGTCTTGGGTTTGGAAACCGAAAAACGGAACCACGGTTACCACCGGGGGAGCTTTCCGATACAGCAAATATGCTTCATCGGCACTGAACTGGTATAATGCCAAAGATCCGCGTCCGGATTATTACAGAAACCTACCGAGCTGGTTCTCCGGCAACGAGGAGATGCACGATCTATACACCCATCTTTGGAAAACGGACGATAACGTGCGTCAGATCGACTGGGCAGACCTGTATCAGACCAACCTCCTTAACAACTGGCAGAACGCCAACGAAGGAACGTCGAAAGGTTCGACCTATATCCTGGAAAACCGTTTCAGCAACCAGTTGAACGGAATATTCAATTCTACGATCAATATGCGTCTGAATGATTTCATGACTCTTCAGGGAGGCGTGGGATTCAACTATACGAAAGCATCTTATTACAAAGAGATCAAAGACCTTTTGGGCGGAGAATTCTGGCTTGACGTCGATCAGTTCTCAGAACGCGACTTCGGATCGTCGTCGATTCAAGCACAGAACGACCTGAACAACCCGAACAGACGCGTAACGAAAGGCGACAAATTCGGATATCATTACGATATCAACAGCATCAAAGCGAATGCCTGGGTACAGAACAACATCAACCTACGCCATTTCGACATCTACTATGCGCTTGAAATCGCTTACACGCAATTCCAACGTGACGGAAAGATGAGAAACGGACGCGCTCCTGAAAACTCATACGGAAAAGGCACAACGCATCGTTTCGACAACGGAGGCATCAAAGCCGGTGTAACTTACAAACTTGACGGAAGAAACTTCTTCATCCTAAACGGATTGTACAAAACACAGGCTCCGGTTATCGATAACTCATACATCTCACCACGTATCAAAGACGATGCGATTCCAGACCTGAAAAGCGAGCGAATCTTATCGGCAGATATCTCTTATCTGTTTAACTACCGGAACCTGAAAGGTCGTGTAACGGCTTTCCAGACCAATATGTACGACCAGACAGAGCTCTATCGCTTTTATCATGACGCAGCCGGCTATCAGTCGTTCATCAACTACATCCTGAAAGACGTAAACACGACTTACAAAGGGATCGAATTCGGTTTAGCATACAAGGTATATCCGGGCGTAACGGTATCATTTGCCGGAACGGTAGCCCGCTACCAATACAAAAACCGTCCGAAAGGGATCACCAGCTTTGAGAACGGTAGCCAGCCGGACAGCATGAAAACCGTATATATGAAGAACTTCTATGTAGGAGGCACTCCGCAGGAAGCTTTCAATATCGGCGTGGATTGGGCGGCTCCGAAGATGTTCTTCGTGAACGTCAACCTAAGCTATTTCAACAAAGCGTATGTAAGCCCTTCACCGGTTCGTCGCGAATCGTATGCAGGCTTCCCGATCTCGGGGGATACACCGGATGAAATCATCGACGATTACGAATCGGTAATGAAAGATGTGACTCACCAGCAGAAACTCAAAGGAGGATTCATGCTGAACGCATCACTCGGCAAACTGATCTACATCGGACGTACTCATTCGCTGAACATCAACGTATCGGTAAACAATATCCTGAATAAGAAAGGACTTCAGAGCGGTGGTTTCGAACAAGGTCGCTTCGACTTTACAGACTACAACACGTCTAAATTCCCGAACAAATACTATTATGTACAGGGAATCAACGTATTCGCGAACGTCGGATTCAAATTCTAATTTCATCTAATTCGAAAAAATAAACTACAAACTATATGAGAACGATTAAATATCTACTCTGCCTCATCGTTACATCCATTCTTTCTTTAACCGGGTGTAACCCCGATTTCGACGTTCCGCCACTGGATATCCCACAGGCAACGTTGCAACCCAATACAACTATTCTTGAACTGAAAACTTTGTTCAACAACGATATCGACACAATCGGAAAAAGAGATGACGGATCATCCTACATCATCGCCGGTCGCGTAATCGGTAACGACGTAAGCGGAAACATCTATAAAAGCTTGATCATTCAGGATGAAACCGCAGCTTTGACCATGTCGATCAATGCGACAAACATGTACAACTCGTACCGTTTGGGACAACAGATCGTCATCAACTGTTCGGGAATGTATATCGGTAAATACCGCGGACTCCAGCAATTGGGTTATCCGGATCTTTATAACAACACAACTTGGCAGACGACTTTCATGCCGGATGAATTCTTCCAAATTCATGCCGAGCTGAACGGTCTACCCGCCGTAGCCAAACTTGC
>CAMTOW010000339.1 GCA_947074245.1 uncultured Bacteroidales bacterium
ATTCTATTTTAAATACTTTATGGATTTATGATTAAGCATGTTAAGATTGATTGGCGATAAATATTGTGATTTCGCTCTTATAGATTTGATTTAAAATCAAAGGTGTTTCAAAAACATTTTCAGGCAATAATTTGTATTTACAATCAAATTATTACCTTTACCCTCTCAAACAACGAGAAAAGAATATAAAATGAGACTTCAAGTATTAAATACAAATTGGTGGTGGCTTTACTTACAATCGGATCGATCGTAAGCGAAGGCGCATGTATTTATAGTTGATAAAAAGATAAACTACAGGCCCGGTCGTATTTACGATCGGGCCTTTTTTAATTCCTATCGGCCGATGAAAACATTTTTAGCGGATTCAAATGGTTACTATGGTGATTTCGGAGGAGCATTCGTTCCGGAAATCCTTCACAAATGTGTTCAAGACCTGCAGCTCAGTTATTTGCAGGTTATGGAATCAGAGTCGTTCCAACGAGAATTTCAACGCCTGCTGCACGATTACGTGGGGCGTCCTTCTCCTTTGTATCGTTCGGAATACCTTTCGGGCAAGTATGGTTGCCGCATTTATCTCAAGCGAGAAGATTTGAACCATACGGGAGCGCATAAGATCAACAATACGATCGGGCAGATCCTGATTGCTCGCGCGCTGGGCAAAAAGCGCATTATTGCCGAAACAGGCGCCGGTCAGCATGGTGTGGCTACGGCAACGGTTTGCGCACTGATGAATATGGAGTGTATCGTCTATATGGGCAAAACCGATGTGGAACGTCAGATCAGCAACGTGCGCAAAATGGAGATGCTCGGTGCTACGGTTCGACCGGTAACCTCAGGCAATATGACATTGAAAGATGCAACCAATGAGGCGATTCGGGATTGGTGCTGTCATCCGGCCGATACGTTTTATATCATTGGTTCTACAGTAGGGCCACATCCGTATCCCGATATGGTGGCGCGTCTGCAATCGGTCATCAGTAAAGAGATCCGGGTACAATTGCTGCGGGAAGAGGGCCGTGATTATCCCGATTATCTGATCGCATGTGTCGGCGGGGGCAGTAATGCCGCCGGAACCATCTACGACTATATCGACGATTCGCGCGTGCGCATCTTGTTGGCTGAAGCGGGAGGAGAGGGAATCGACAGCGGCAATTCGGCGGCTACGATCCAACTCGGTAAAATCGGGATCATCCACGGAGCCAAGACGTTGGTCATGCAGAATGAAGACGGACAGATCGAAGAACCCTATTCCATTTCAGCCGGTCTCGATTATCCGGGTATCGGTCCGATGCATGCCAATCTGGCCGTTAGTAAACGCGCTACGGTACTGGCGGTCGACGACGATGAGGCATTGCGGGCGGCACTCGACCTTTCGCGTCATGAAGGGATCATTCCTGCGCTCGAATCCGCACATGCGCTCGGCGTTTTATCCAAACAGAATTTCAAATCCGATGATGTCGTCGTACTTACCGTTTCCGGAAGGGGAGATAAGGACATGGACACCTATCTCAAAGCCTATACATTATGAAAACGTTCCATTTCACGACCAATAGCACCGTTTTGTTGGGCGATCTGCATACTCCCGTGAGCCTTTACCTCAAAGTGCGCGATATCTATCCGCAGTCTGTTTTGCTCGAGAGTTCGGATTTTCATGCGCACGACAATGCACGCTCGTTTATCGCGATCGAACCGATCGCCTCGATCGCAATCAATCGCGGAACCTGTATCTCCACATTTCCTGACGATACGTCCCGTGAAACCGTCGTCTCGACCGAAAATCCGGTCGATCGCTGTATCGACGATTTTATGAATCGTTTCGGAATCCGTGGCGAAGACGCTTCGCATTTCGGCCTGTTCGGATATACCTCGTTCAATATCGTTCGGGATTTGGAGCGGATCCCCATCCGGGAGAGTATCTCGGCTACCAATGACGCCCCCGATCTGCTTTATATTCTTTATAAATACCTGTTGATCTTTGATCATTTCAACAACCAACTCACGTTGATCGAACTTTTGTCGGATGGAGAAACGAGCCATTTGCCTGCTATCGTACGGATGTTGGAGAACCGAAATTTTGCTTCATACGATTTTGCGGTGACCGGCGAACCTTACAGTACGATAACCGATGACACCTATCTGGAATATGTTCGCCGGGGGATCGATCATTGCCGTAAGGGTGATGTTTTCCAGATCGTTCTTTCACGTCGATTCGTACAGCCATTTCGGGGCGACGATTTCAAAGTTTACCGGGCGCTTCGATGCATCAATCCTTCTCCTTATCTGTTTTATTTCGATTTCGGAGGCTTTCGTATTTTCGGATCGTCCCCCGAGACGCATTGCAAAATAGAAAACGGAAAAGCATCTATCGATCCTATCGCCGGGACGATCCGCCGGGCAGGAAACGCCTCCGACGACCGTCAGCTTTGCCGGCAGCTGCAAGCCGATCCCAAAGAAAACGCCGAACATGTGATGCTGGTCGATCTGGCCCGCAACGATCTGAGCCGCAACTGTGAAGGAGTAGCAATTGATTTTTATAAAGAGCCGCAATACTACAGTCATGTGATACACCTGGTTTCTCGGGTGAGTGGCAGATTGCGCCCGGACGTATCGCCCGTAAAGAGCTTCCTGGATACGTTTCCGGCAGGCACCTTGAGCGGAGCGCCCAAGGTTCGGGCGATGCAGCTGATTTCCGAAATCGAAGCCCACAATCGCGGAGCCTATGGCGGTTGCATCGGTTTCATCGGTTTCAACGGCGATATCAACCAGGCCATAACGATTCGTTCTTTCGTGAGCCGCAATCAGGAGTTATGGTATCAGGCGGGAGCCGGTGTGGTTTTCAAAAGTACGCCGGAGAATGAACTCAATGAGGTAAACAACAAACTCGGAGCCCTGACCAAAGCGATTCATCTGGCGGGCAACATCACCAATTAAAAAGCGAAACACAATGAATAAGAAACTATTACTGATCGATAATTACGATTCATTCACTTATAATCTGCTTCACCTATTACGCGAATTGGGCGCTGATGCCGATGTGATCCGCAACGATCAGCTCGATTTGAACAATCTGCATTCGTATGACAAGATCATCCTTTCTCCCGGTCCCGGTATTCCGTCGGAAGCGGGAGATCTGCTCGAAGTGATACGTCGTTACGGACCTACCCATAGCATTCTGGGCGTATGTCTGGGCGAACAGGCCATCGGCGAGGTATACGGCGCACGATTGAAAAATCTGACGGAAGTTTTTCACGGAATACAGTCTGAGATCCG
>CAMTOW010000340.1 GCA_947074245.1 uncultured Bacteroidales bacterium
TTCGGAGACTTATGTCAATCAAGTGACAGTCATCTTCTCGAAGGTAAAATCTGTAAGTTGGTAAAGAGCCATCGTTTTGATTCAGACAAAGGTATCGGACTGATCAGTAAATCCGTTCTCTAAGGAGATTTATCGGTATTGGATCGTCCGGAGATATTCGAAAACGAATTGAGAATCGATACGGATTATTCTCCTGAAAACATCCATGAGTATATTCTGTCCTTCAAAGATTTCATTGAAGAGAAAGATATTAGCGTGGCTTTGAAAAAGATGAATAGAATACGTATTCTTTGTGCGGTACGAGAAGGCCTTCAGGGGGTATATGCCCTGAATCAGAAAATAGAAAAAATTCTTGCCAAAGAGTGTAGTGCCGATTTTGATCCGTCCTCCGAGTTCTACCACAATCGGCCGATCATGATTACGCGCAATGATTATCTTTTAGAGTTAAGCAATGGCGATGTCGGGATTACCCGTCATATCCAAGAGAATGGACATACAGGCGCATATGCCTTTTTTGAGGGGGATACTGCCGGTTGTGTGAAACGGGTTCCGACGGCTTTGCTACCGGATCATGAAACCGTATTTGCGATGACGATCCATAAAAGTCAAGGGTCGGAGTTCGATCAGGTCGTAGTGGTTCTTCCCGATAATAATCCGTACGGGCTGCTTTCTCGGGAGTTATTTTATACAGCCATAACCCGTGCGAAAAGCAAAGTGCTCGTTCAATCATCCGAATCGTCGCTAAAGGATTGTTTTGAAAAGAGTGTGCGACGCTCGTCAGGGATAATGGAGCGTTTATCAAACTTAGAAAAATTGAATTATTAAGGAGTTATACGATGAAACAAATATTTATATCGAACGATACTTGCCTGTTGCGCGATGAGTTGGCAAAATTGCTTGCAAGCCATGGAGGTTCTCCTTTTTTACCGGATCGTTTTGTGGTTCCTCATGCCGGTATGGAAGCTTGGCTGAAAGCCGGGTTATCGGAAAAGAATGGTATATTCTCGAATTTCATTTTTCAGGGATTGGATGATATTTTAACTGACTTATGGAAGCTCACCGGAAGAAAAGAATCCATGATGTCGCGTCTTCATATGAAGTTTCGATTATTCGAACTTTTAAATCACGACGGATTCCGAACATCCTTTTCACAAATATCCGCTTATTATGATGGTGATGAAATACGACGGTTGCAGTTGGCTGAAAAGCTGACCGACCTTTTTGATCAATATCAGGTTTATCGGCCTGAACTTATACAGAGATGGACGCAGGACATACTTGATGCCGGTGATTGGGTTGAAGAAGAAAGATGGCAACGTTATTTGTGGAAAGAATTGGTTTCTGATTCAAAGATGGTTAGTAAGACCGATGTGTTGGATCGGGTTTTGGCCGATCTTGACCGAACGGATATGATCGAGCGTTTGAAAAGTATATATCCGCGTCTTCTGTTCTTTACGCAATCTCATTATCCCGATTTTTATCGTGCCCTGATTACGAAATTGGATACTGTGATTCCGGTATATCTGTTTGTACTGACTCCCGGCCAACTTTGCGAAAATTATAGTCATCCCTTGTTAAAGGCATGGGGGACGCAGGCGAAAGAGTTGGGAGACTGGCTCGCTACATCGGATAAAATGAAAAATCAGACAAGAGAGATCCCGGCAGACCAGAATTTGCTTCAAATGATTCAAAAACAGATCTCCGAAAATATCGAACCCCAATCACCTTGTTTCTCCTCCTCAATGATTCAAGATGGTTCATTGGAGGTGAATGCATGTTATACGCGGATAAGAGAGGTCGAATGTCTCTATAACTATCTTTTGAACCGATTTGAAACTGACGCAGAGCTGAAGCCGGAAGAGGTGATGGTTGTAGCTCCCGATATGGATCAATACGCCCCGTTCGTCGAAGGCGTATTTAAAAATGCCCCGAAAGAGATCCCGTTTCATATCGCGGGCATATCGCAACCCAACGATCATGCCATTTTCCCGACTTTACGTGATATTCTCGATTTCAGTATGGATGATTTTACATCCGAAAAAGTGATGAGCCTGCTGGAAAAGCGGAGAATCCGCGATTTCTTCGAAATTAATGATACGGCTTATCTGAGAAATCAGATCGATAAGGCGAATATACGTTTCGGATGGGATAATAAAAGAGAGGATGAAACCAATTTCGTAGGTTGGAAGTACAATCTTGACCGATTCATATTGGGATATGCAATGCTTACGGATGAAGAGTTCGAGCTGCAAGAAGGGATTGAGGCTTATCCGTTTCAAGACGCGGAGTCTCAATCTTCTTATGACTTGTTTCGATTACGCGATTTCGTGACAATAATATACAATCAGATTCAGGAAAGGACCCATGACCGGACTCTGACTGAATGGACGGAATTTCTGTTTAAGGAAATCATAGATAAACTGGTGTATACCGATTATAAGGATAAAGAAGAATTATCCGATCTGCATAAGCGTATATCATATTTGCAGCGGATAATGGATACGGATGAGATTAAAGTGTCCTACGACGTATTCTTGGAAACCATCCGGAAACTATTGTTTACGGAGCAACGGAGTACACCATTTCGTGTCGGATCGATCTGTTTTACATCCGCATCCACAGCACGCGCGATACCTAAAAAAGTAATCGCATTCATGGGGATGAATCAAGGTGATTTCCCTCGGGATGATCATTTTCTTGGGTTTGATCTGATGGGTTCGGAATATAAGGCATGGGACAGACGAAAACGTGAAAACGATAAATCTCTCTTTTTAGATCTTCTGATGAATACGCGTCAGGCATTTTATATCAGTTACCTGGGTAAGGATGTTAAGGAAAACACGCCATTGCCGGCATCTATTTTAGTGGATGAGTTCGTGGATTTTATAGAGAAAAGAACCGAAGCTGTATCCGGCAATACCACTCAGTTAGTGGTATATCATCCTTTGCATGGCTTCAGCGAACAATATCAGGCGAAGAATAAAAGACTCTATACCTATCTATATGGTGATGACAAACCTAAATCATTCAATGATATGGTGCCGGAGGAAAAAGAGATTCAGACAGTGGATATAGACGCATTGGTAAGATTTTATGATTCTCCACTTGAATGGTATTATAAGAGAGTATTGGAGATAAATTTTGATCAGGACGAACAGACGCTTTCCGAACATGAGATACTCGAATTGGATTCGTTGAAGGCATGGGAATTGAAATCGGAAGTCATCGGTCTGGATATTGAAGACTCAGAACGAGAACGCCATCGATTGA
>CAMTOW010000341.1 GCA_947074245.1 uncultured Bacteroidales bacterium
TTTTTCCTGCCTGACTTTTTCAAATTTACTGCCTAAGCTTTTTTCATTTCCTGCCTGACTTTTTTTCAGGCGGTTTCCCGCCTGAGATCGCCCCTGTCGGTTTATAAAAAGTCCTCTCTCAGATCTATGCAGAATTCCGAACCCATATAAAATTTCGAATCTGTGTGAAATTTCGGATACGAAAAAAGGCTTCTCCGAAAGGGGAAGCCTTTTAGTATGATTTGATTCGGCGAATGCCGCTTTCTCAATCTGATTATCGACGACGTCTTTCCGTGCGAACACCGCTTGAGTCACGATCTCTGCGCTCACGGAAACCTCCGCCTCCGCGGTTACGATCCCCGTATGAGTTTCCTCCACGGTTGTATCCGCCTTCGCGTCTTCCGCCGTCACGTCTTGGTCCGCGACCGCCACCGTCTTTCTTATCCTGTGCGATCTCTACCGAAACGTCGCGTCCGTTGTAGTCAGCGCCTTTCAGATCTTTCATGATGAAGTTTGCCGATGCGTTTGGCACTTCAAAGAAAGAGAAGTTCGTTAGGATATCGATCTTACCGATATCAACGCGGCTGTGAGCGTTGTTGTTGATCAGTTCGATCAGGTTGTTCGGGAATAGTCCGTCGGTTTTACCCAAGTTGATGAAGATACGGGTGTATCCGTTTTCTGAACGACGTGAACGTCTTCCGTCACGATCGCCGTCACGGTTGCTCTCTCTGCGTGCGCCCTCTTCTGGGATATCCAAATCCGGAGTTTCTTTGTAATATTCTAGCAGACGGTTAAACTCAAGCGACACCACTCGTTTGATTAGGTCTTCGCTGCTCAACCACTCTAGTTTTTTGTAGATCGGTTCAAGATACTGTGCGATCTCTTCCTCGTTTACTTTCACTTTTTCCAAACGGTCTACCAGGTTGAAAAGCTGTTTTTCACAAACCTGTTCTCCTGTTGGTACGGTACCTTTCTCGAATTTCTTCTGGATGATACGCTCGATGTCGCGCATACGTCCTCTTTCACGCATATGCATGATCGCGATTGAGATACCCGATTTTCCGGCACGACCGGTACGACCGCTACGGTGTGTATACGTTTCTACGTCTTCTGGCAAACCGTAATTGATTACGTGTGTCAGACTGTCTACGTCCAGACCGCGAGCCGCCACGTCGGTAGCTACCAGAATCTGAATGTTCTTCACGCGGAACTTCTGCATCACCGCGTCACGCTGAGCCTGTGATAGCTCGCCATGAAGTGAGTCTGCGCTGTATCCGTCCTGAATCAACATATCTGCGATCTCCTGAGTCTCACGACGTGTCTTACAGAACACGATACCGTAGATGCTCGGATAGAAATCGGCGATACGTTTCAGTGCCGCGTATTTATCTTTCGCATGAACCATGTAATAAACATGTTTCACGTTTTTGTTTCCTTCGTTCTTATGACCGATGGTGATCTCTTTCGGATTGTTCATGTATTTCTTGGAAATACGTGCAATTTCAGCAGGCATCGTTGCAGAGAACAACAGGGTGTTGCGAGTATCCGGAACTTCAGCAAGAATCGAGTTGATGCTTTCGGTGAAGCCCATGTTCAACATCTCGTCTGCCTCATCCATGATCACGTATTTCACCGACTCTAGATTTACCGTTTTACGGTTCATCAGGTCAAGCAAACGACCCGGAGTAGCTACTACGATGTGTACCCCGCGACGCAGTGAACGGATCTGGCTGTCGATGCTCGAACCGCCGTATACCGGAAGGATATGCAAACCTTTGATGTATTTGGAAAAGTCCTGAAGGTCACCTGCGATCTGTAGACACAATTCGCGGGTAGGACAAAGGATTAGCGCCTGTGGCTGAACGTTCTGAATGTCAATTTTCTGAATAACCGGCAAACCGAATGCTGCCGTTTTCCCTGTACCAGTCTGCGCCAATGCAACCACGTCTGTCTCTGCGCTTAGCAAATAAGGAATAACTTCCTCTTGCACAGGCATCGGGTTTTCAAAACCCATTTCTGTGATCGCCTTAAGAATCTCTGAACCGATTCCTATTTCTTCGAATGTTTTCATTATAAATGTAAATTTGAAGTCAATAGGGATTCAGGAATAGAGAATATTTCGCCCTCACGAGCCAAGGAAAATAAGGAGGTCGTCACTTTAAAAATCAAGCAAACCTATTGACAAATTAGAAAATACGGCCGCAAAGGTAGATATATAATTCCGATAAATAAAACCTCATCTTCCTTTACTCCGATAAAATTGCATTAAAATCGAATGAATATGTTAATGCTATGATTTATTCCAGCAAAAGCTGCTGTAATCTCTTTTTATATGCCTCATCGACACCGAGTTCTCGCTGCAAATATTGGTCTACCGAACCGTATCTTCGGTTCAGTTCATGAAACGCGGCGCGAATGTATCGTTCATCGCTCAGATACATGGTCGTAATCGCATCCTGAAATTCAAGAGGCAATTCTGCTCCCTGACTCGCGATCGTACGGATGTTCAGATAGCGGTTGCTGAGCAGATAGTCATCCACGATCGTTTGCTCCGGAACCTCCAGTGCGGTCAGAATCAATGCGACTGCCAGACTTGCCTGAATCGACCCGAAACGGCAAGATACGATCACAGGATAACTCTTTGGATCGCCCAAAATCCGAAACATCTCTTTAAGCGATTCTTTCGAACTTAAGGGCATCTCACGATTGATGTCCTGCATATAGATCAGCGCGTCTCCTCGTTTGAAACAATGCTGCATGATAAGCGGCATCGGATCCTTGATGGCCGTACTGATCGGTAATACGAAATAATTCGGAATCTCCACTCCGTCTGGCAACGGTTTGGCATCCGAACGCAAATCAATCAACGTCTGGATATGCATGTTGGCTACTCGCTTGGCGCAAGTTCCGTCAATCGAATCCAGACATCCCGAACGATAAAGCTTCCTCCATTTCACCGAACGGTGATCGGAGTTGGTATAACCGCCAATATCCCGGAAATTGGCAACGCTCGGAAATTTCTGGGAACGCACACCCACTACAGTCGCTGCGTCGTTGTTGAATTTCAATAAGAAATAACGACGGTTCAGCGAACCTTTGATAACAAGGTCGGCGCGTCCTTTGGAAATATCTTCTATGGCGACAGGATTATTCAAGTCGAAATGATCGGGATCAAGTGACGAATAAATAGCGACTTTTCCATCAAGATGGGGAGATCGGAAGAGCGTCGTGTAGGGAAAGAGTGTTAAGTTTAGTGTAGATCGTGGGGGTTGCCGGATCCTT
>CAMTOW010000342.1 GCA_947074245.1 uncultured Bacteroidales bacterium
ACCATACAAACTCCAGGAGTTTTATCTCCATCGAGAGGAATACAACGAATCGTCGCTTTCGTTTGCTCTTTGATATATTCTTCTGTTTCGGTAGTACCGTCCCAGTGAGCAAGGATGAAACCACCCTCTTCGATCTTTTCTTTAAACTCTTCCCAAGTATCGACTGTTTTGGTAGTCGACTCACGCATATCATATGCTTTTTTGAAGATATTCGCCTGAATGTCGTCCAATAGATCTTTCACTACGTTTTCGATATTGTCTTGTGACATCGTTTCTTTCGTCAGCGTATCACGACGGAACACTTCGATCGTATTGTTTTCAAGGTCGCGGCCACCCATTACCAGACGTACCGGCACCCCTTTCAATTCATATTCAGCAAATTTCCAACCCGGTTTTTTGTTATCGCTGTTATCGTATTTAACCGAGATACCCAAAGCTTTCAGTTTGGCAGTGATTGCAGCAACACGCTCGTTGATCTGTGCCAACTGCTCGTCATTGCGATGGATCGGAATGATCACAACCTGGATCGGAGCCAATTTCGGAGGAAGAACCAAACCGTTGTCATCCGAGTGAGTCATGATAAGCGCACCCATCAGACGAGTCGATACACCCCAAGATGTAGCCCATACCAATTCCTGACGGCCTTCTTTGTTCGTAAACGTTACGTCGAACGCTTTCGCGAAATTCTGACCAAGGAAGTGAGAAGTACCCGACTGCAACGCTTTACCGTCTTGCATCATTGCTTCGATCGTGTAGGTATCTACCGCACCGGCGAAACGCTCGTTAGCGGATTTCACACCTTTGACAACCGGAACGGCCATAAAGTTTTCTGCGAAATCGCCGTATACGTTGATCATCTGTTTCGTTTCAGCAACAGCCTCTTCCGCCGTAGCGTGAGCCGTATGACCCTCCTGCCACAAGAATTCGGCAGTACGAAGGAACATACGCGTACGCATTTCCCAACGAACTACGTTGGCCCACTGATTACAAAGAATCGGTAGATCGCGCCATGACTGAATCCAACCTTTATATGTATTCCAGATAATAGTTTCAGAAGTAGGACGAACGATCAGTTCTTCCTCCAGTTTCGCCTCAGGATCAACAACTACACCAGACCCATCGGGATTATTTTTCAGACGATAATGTGTTACGACTGCACATTCTTTCGCAAAACCTTCTACGTGATCCGCTTCTTTGCTTAAGAATGATTTGGGGATAAATAGCGGGAAATATGCATTCTGGTGACCGGTTTCTTTAAACATATCGTCAAGCTGACGCTGCATTTTTTCCCAAATAGCATACCCGTAGGGTTTAATAACCATACAGCCGCGAACAGCCGAGTTCTCAGCCAGTTCAGCCTTAGTAACCAGGTCATTATACCACTGAGAATAACTTACGCTACGCGGAGTTAATTCCTTTAATTCTTTTGCCATGTTTTAATTACATTATTAGTATCGTCATCCCCGAACTCGCGCCTTCTATGCCCGCTCAAAGGACGTGCAAAAATACAAAAAAACCGGGAAACAATAAAAGTTACCCGGTTGGTATTTTGATTTTGCGCCTAATAAAATTAAACTTACCGCTACCCTTTCTTCATTCGCTGCCGTATAAGCGCTCGTTTAAAGGCGTTTGAACGAATGGTTACGCGCCGATTAATCCTCGTTTTTACACCGTTAAACGAAGAAAACGCAATCGGAAAATTGATTTCATTCAATAAGAAAAGCCCTGATCCATAGGCTGTATCAGGGCTTTTCGAAATATCATATCCGGTTATGATCACATAGCGCGAATCACAAAGTCGGAAGGAATAACGAATGTATCGGCGGCGATGCTCGGATTTTCGTCTAAAGAAACCGCTTTCATCTCAACCTGTTTGTTTTCGCCATAAGTGGCGATTGATTTAAGAACCACACCTTTATACACCCATGTGGAGCTTTCTACTTTCACACCTTCGTTTTCGATCACTGCCGTATAAACGGTACATTTCTTTCCAAGAAACTCTTCGATACCTTTGGCAACGATCTGGTATTTTTCGATGATTTCGGGTGTAAGTTCATTGTAGTTGATATCCGCTTCGGGACGAGCGTATTTCACACCGCTCTTTTGAGGGAAATTCAACACATAAACCGTATCATTCTTTGTAATTGTAGCAATCTCTATCCCCATCATCATCATCTTCAT
The DNA here is from genome assembly GCA_947074245.1 of uncultured Bacteroidales bacterium. Classification (GTDB taxonomy): domain Bacteria; phylum Bacteroidota; class Bacteroidia; order Bacteroidales; family JAUNSR01; genus JAUNSR01. The sequence continues at coordinate 2,182 of CAMTOW010000342.1, forward strand.
ACACAACTGATTGCCATAATCGTCAGAATATTGAGTCATCGGAATCATATTCCCTTCGGTAGTCATCTCATATTGGATGATTGAGGATTTCAACCCCTCTCCACGTTTGGTCTGAGCCGACAAAGAAACAAACATCAGTAAAAAACATACTATACCTAATAATTTCTTTTTCATAATTCTGAAATTTAACTGTTTAATAAAAAAACAAGAATCGCAGGTTTTAGTTCGTATGTGAGAATATTTGAGGGATAAGGTAAAACTTATTTATTCAATTTGCCACGTTTGGCTTTTTTGATCATCTCTTCATTGGGGATGATATAGAGCGTGATGCGTCGGTTGGCACTGCGGTTTTCCATCGAATCGTTGTCATACAGCGGTTGAGAATCGCCATAGGCGTAGAAACTCATATATTTATTGGCGATGCCATTGCCCGCGTACCAGTCGAACACCGCCTGAGCACGCTTGGCCGTAAGGTTTTCGAGATAGGCAGCACTGCCCGTATTGTCGGAATGTCCGGTAATGACAAGGTCGGTCATTCCCTCACGCATCAAAACGAGTACCGGCCCCAAAGCGGTTTCCGGCTTGGAGATCAAAGTCGAGTCGTTGGGTAAAAAAAGCAAAGAAGCGGGAATAGCTACTTTCAGGACCTCGCCGTTGCGCATTGTCGAAACGGTAGCCCCGTTGATGCTTTTCATCTTATGCGCCTGCTTCAGCATGAACTTCTTGATCTCAGTGCCCGGTTTACCTCCGATGGCATTGTTTTTCTGCTCATCGAACGATTTTTCTTCCGGCGAATCTTTTTTGATCCAATTCTTCGGATTCCATTTCTTTTCGGCGATCTGCGCCTGGGTGGTCGGTGCTGAGAACACAAGAGAGGTTATGCAAAAAAGTAAGCATCCGATTTGTTTCTTCATATTATTAATGACTGGCTCTTGGAATAAAAAAATATGAAAGACGCAGAATGGTTACCCCGAAAGGCGGCACTTTGCGTCTTTATGATAAAATAAACGATCGGTCGTTTTAGTTTTCGAGATCGGAAGAGCACACGTCTGAACTCCAGTCACTCCGGAGAATCTCGT
>CAMTOW010000343.1 GCA_947074245.1 uncultured Bacteroidales bacterium
GAGTAAAAACCAGCTGCCCCATAGCGGCACATTAAATACTCTAAAGATCACGAAGTTGGCCATAATGCCTTCCAGAGCAAAGATAACTGTGTAGGGTAGAAGCTTTGCCACAACAGCTACAACTATATTTCCATCGGCACAATCGACGAACCACCAAATCATAGACCTTACGCTCCATATCTGTCAGATTACCAGCTTTTACATTGGTCGGTATAATTGCATGGTGATCAGTTACTTTGGAATTATCGAATACTTTTTTTGTTTTCGGTAATTTTTGACCGTTTAGTAATGATTGCGTATATACCTCATAACCAGATAAAGCCTGTAATACGGCAGGGCATTTTGGATAAATATCTTCACTCAAATAGGTCGTATCAACACGAGGGTAGGTGGTTACCTTTTTTTCATATAAGGATTGGATTATACGCAATGTTTCGTCGGCAGAATAACCGAATTTTTTATTGCATTCTACCTGTAAAGACGTCAAATCGAATAATCTGGGAGCAAATTCTTTCCCGTTTTTCTTCGCAATATCCGTGATCGTAAAAGGAAACCCGTCAACATTCTTCAGAAACTCATTGCCTTCTTCAATCGTTTGGAATTTCCCTTTGGTCACATTGAAAGTCGTATCCCGATAAATGGTCTTAAGTTCCCAATATTGCTGCGGTTCGAAATTATCTATCTCCAATTGCCGTTTCACGATTAAGGCCAGAGTAGGAGTCTGAACACGTCCAATCGATAAAACTTGTTTACTTCTACCGTATTTCATCGTGTAAAGACGCGTCGCATTCATTCCCAACAGCCAATCTCCAATGGCGCGAGATAGTCCGGCTTCATACAACGTATTGAATTTATCCTGAGGTTCTAGTCGGTTAAAGCCTTCACGAATAGCTTCATCCGTTAGGGATGAGATCCATAAACGATAAACCGGACAGTGAACTCCGGCTTTTTGCATTACCCATCTTTGGATCAATTCTCCTTCTTGACCAGCATCACCACAGTTTACAACAGCATCGGCATCTTTCATTAATTTTTCGATGATCGAAAATTGTTTTTCAATTCCTTTATCGTCAATTAGTTTTATACCGAAACGAGAAGGAATCATCGGAAGTACCTCCAGCCTCCAACTTTTCCAATCGGACGTATATTCGTGAGGTTCCTTTAGCGTACAAAGATGACCGAATGTCCAGGTAACCTGATAACCATTACCTTCGTAATAACCATCTTTACGGGCAGTTGCTCCTAAAATCTGGGCAATTTCCTTAGCCACACTGGGTTTCTCGGCGATGCAAACTTTCATTCGGAATTTATTTATAGGTAATTACATAAAAAGCATTCCTTCTCTTTCAATCGGGAATGCTTTCTCGATGACAAAAATACTGTTTTTGGCTATAATTTCAAAGTTGGGAGAGCATTATGCCCTCGTGTCGATTTATATCTTGATATAGATTCTACGTTTGTATAATCCATATCCGAAGATCCAGTTGAATGTAATGAATAATACAGCATAGAGGAATGATGCCAGATACGGTGTCATACCCCATGTCAAGAAAAAACCATAAATCAGGTTTCTCATACTAGCATAGCCCGTTGAAACCGGTAAAGGAAGTGCATCAAACAAGATGCTAAATATCGTGCCTAAAACATACATAAAGAGAGGATTGATACCGAATGATTCGAAGAATACCGACCATCTTTTGATCTGTTTCATATCGATCAACCAAATGAGCAGACCTAATAATAATGAAGCATATCCGCAGGTGACCAAAACATAGGTCGGACTCCATATTTTTTTATTGATGGGTATTTCATAACTCAAGAGAAATCCGATAAAAAGAATAATCGTTCCGAATATGAATATTGATGAAATCCGATTGATATTTTCTTTTTCCATACGAATATACCGACCGACAAACATCCCAAACATAACCTGCGAAAGGCATGGAATCGTACTTAACAACCCTTCGGGATCAAAGGATATTGAAGAACCATCCGGGAGTCTTTCGGTATACATGTGATTACTACCCAGCAATAGCTTATCGATGATAATAATGATATTGTCATCCGACAAATAAAAACCACTACCCAATCGTAAAATCAAATAATAAACCCCTATGATTAAGAACGCGACAAATAGGAAATAACGAGGTTTGATTAAAACAAACAATAATGAGGATATGCAATATGAAATAGCTAAACGCTGCATAACTCCAAGCAATCTTAAGTTATTGAAAGATAATGCGCCATCCTGTATTCTATAAAGTAAAGCTTTAGGTGAATTCATATCGAACACCGAATAGCATAATTGAGCGAACCAGGTCAATAATACCCCAATAAAAAAAATAATAACCGTACGTTTCAATATTTTTCCTAAAAGCGCCCGATTCAACCCGGAGTCATATTTTTCTAAAGAAAAAAACATCGAAACGCCCATTATAAACATGAAGAAAGGAAACACCAGATCGGTAGGAGTCAGTCCATTCCAAAAAGCGTGTTTGAGCGGAGCATAGACATATCCCCAGTTTCCGGGGTTATTGACTAAAATCATACCTGCAATCGTTATGCCACGCATAACATCGAGAGCAAGAAGACGAGAGTGTTTTACCATAGATTTAATTCGATTAGTGGTATTTTTAGATTTAAGCGGCAAAAGATAGATATTTTTTATGAAATAAGATTTTTTTCAACTAAGAGATGTTGTATAATAGATTTTTGATGTTTATTTGTAAGATAATGCGAATTATATATCCAGGTAAGAGCGTGATGCTCTTCGACGCCCGATTGGATATAGATCATATTTACATCAATATACTGACTATCAGTATCGTTTAATCTATCAAAAGAAACCGATTTTTTATCACATGACAAACGACGTTAAAAAGCCCTTGTTTTGTTTATTGTTAATCATTGTATCTCTAACGACACTACCCTTCATCGGTCTGAATGATTTCCATACTAAAGGTGAACCTCGTGAAGCGATTATCGCATACTCTATGTTAAATAGCGGTAATTGGATTCTCCCAACCAATGCCGGCGGAGACACTGCTTTCAAACCACCCTTTTTTCATTGGTCAATCTCAGCATTATCGATGCCTTTCGGAGAAGTCAGCGAATATACGTCGCGTATGCCATCTTCTTTGGCTTTGATTCTTATGATCGGCGTTTTTTACTTATTCCTGGCCAAACGAGTCGATACCTATAAAGCATTTTTGGCATCATTGATTTGTATCAGCTCTTTTGAGGTGCATCGAGC
>CAMTOW010000344.1 GCA_947074245.1 uncultured Bacteroidales bacterium
AACCAGCGACCTCTACGTCCCGAACGTAGCACGCTACCAACTGCGCTACACTCCGTTTTTTGTACACGTTAAAATTATATATTAATCAAATAAATCATCATCCAGATATAGGTCTTTTTCATTCTAAAACAGGGATAAACCTAAGAGGATGAAATACTGAAAATTAGAATAGTCGGGGATTCTACGCTGATGGTTATTTAGACAAAATCCAATCTTCCACATCTCCATATCGAGATCCATATCTACGATCAGTTTGCGCTGCGATATTCATTGGGTGTCATTCCGGTGTTATTCTTGAACATACGAGAGAAATGTTGGGGGTATTGAAAGCCCAACTCATAGGCAATCTGACTCACAGACAGTTTACTACTTAAAATACGTTCTTTGGCGATCTCTATTATTTTCGTATGTATATAGTCTTGCGCCGTTCTACCGGTTGCTTTTTTAATGTAATCGCCAAAATAATTGGGTGACAGACATACTTTATCAGCAAAATATCTTACCGTTGGAATTCCTGATTCGGACATTTGATTCTGATCGAAATATTCATTCAACAACCGTTCGAAACGAGACAGCACATCATCATCGGCATCGGAGCGAGTGATGAATTGCCGTTCATAAAATCGCAAACAATAATTCAACAGCAACTCGATGTTGCGACAGATCAGTCGTTTGCTATGCTTATCGACGTGCTGTTCTAATTCTTGTCGGATTTTTGCAAAACAATCGACGATGATTGACTTTTCGCGTTCGGATAGGTGCAATGCTTCCGTCGAATCGTATGAGAAAAAAGAATATTGCCGGATATCATGTCCCAAGGATGTTCCCCGAATGATATCGGGATGGAACAACAAACCCAATGCCGAGGGATGATACCCTTGTACCAATTCAACTTCAGTAACTTGTCCGGGGCCAAAACTGACAATCGTACCGTCTCGATAATCGTACATCTTTCGTCCATAGCGGATATCACCGCATTTGGTATCTTTCAGAAAAACGGCATATACTCCATAATTCAAGACAAAGCGAGACGGCCATGACTCGGCTTTGGACAAATCAACGACGCTAACCAGTGGATGCAATGTTTCCAATCCGAAAATACGATTGTAATCGTCCACACAATCTATATTCATAATCTCATTCATAACCAGACTTTTATTTTTATCGAAATTACGCTATTTCTTTCGAATAAGTAAGATGAGTTTTCCGAATCGGTATTAATGGTATTATTATCCGTAATCCGTATACAAAACCGATTATCTCATCTTAAAATCCGTAATACTGGTAGCTATGACAGGAAAGCATATACAACGCGTGCAGAACAATCCGAGTAATTTTGATATCAGACACTATTCTTAAACAGAACTGAAATTCAACGTGAATTTCGAATCTTATTTATCAAGACAAATGAAAATGACACTCGCAAAGTCCGTAAGTATAATCTTCTGCGGCATCTTGCTTACCGGATGTAAAAACAATGATCCAATAAACTCTGAAGCGATGAAAGAAACAAATGAACCCATTATGGGATTGGGAAACCCGATTGAAGGCAAAAACTTTACCGGAGAAGCCTGGTTAAAAACACTTTCGGCTGAACCGGGATTTGATTGTCAGGTATATAACGTGACTTTCGCTCCGGGCGTAAGAAACAGTTGGCACGAACATTCGGTCGGACAAATTTTACTGTGTACCGAAGGCGTGGGATATTATCAGGAGAAAGGAAAACCGGCACAACGCCTGAAAACAGGCGACGTTGTGAATATTCCGGCCAACGTAACCCATTGGCATGGAGCGGCACCGGACAGCCAATTCACACATATCGGAATAACACCGAAGGCAAGTGAAAATGAAGCCCAATGGTTTGAACCGGTTACAGACGTTGAATACGCAGAAGCGGTCGGCTCCAAGTGACTTCAACCTAAAGAAAGGATCCAAAACCAGAATGAATGAAACAAACTTTGATCGTGATCGCACTGTTTTTATTTGTGACACTGCAATCACACGCACAAAACAACGAGATGGATAGAATCAATTTCACGAAAGAAAATTATCGCATCCTATTCGGAGGCGAGGCATTGACGGGATTGGGAAACGACCCGGAAATGATGGATATACTTCAAAAATTTATTTTTGGAGAAGTGTTCCAGACCGGGAATCTGAGTATTCAAAAACGGGAGATGATTACCTGTATCGTACTCACTACGATGCAAACACTACCTCAACTGAAGGCTCATATCGGAGCCGCGCTACGAGTGGGGATAACTCCGATCGAGATTCGGGAGCTGATCTACCTGTGTGCGCCTTTTATCGGTTTTCCGAAAACACTGAACGGACTAAGCGTAGCCAATGAGGTTTTTAAGGAACAAGGTATCGCATTGCCATTAGAAAACCAGGGACTGGTTACGGAAGAAAACCGAAAGGAAAAGGGTGCCCAAATTCAAAAGTCGCTTTTTGAAGATACAATCAAGGAGGGACTCAAAGAGATTTCAAACGGATTGGGGAACGATGTTGCCGATTTTCTGACTGCATATTGTTTCGGAGATATCTATACCCGAGACGGATTGGACTTGAAAACAAAAGAGTTGCTGATCTATGCGCTTTTAACAACGATTGAAGCCGAGAGCCAACTCCGGTCACACACACTGAGTAATCTAAAGCTGGGAAATGATAAAGCGGTATTATCGGCGGTAGTGATTCAGGCTTTGCCATATATCGGTTTCCCTCCGGCGCTGAAGGCACTTCGTATTCTTACTGACTCGGAAACAGAGTAACAATTAAACCTTGGCATCCGAACAAAATTTCTATACAGAAGAACTGAAATTAAATATCAAAACGCCTAATTCCTATTGAGAAAAGAGAAGTCTGATCCTACCGATAAAATTAAGAGAGGATGTGAATTGATTCACATCCTCTCTTAATTTTATCATTTGAACTTTGGTAAAGTTTATTTTTCCTTTAATTGTGCTTTCATCAGTTTTTTCTGCTGCTTCAAAACGTTGTATACGGATTTTGCCCAATAATTACGTAAGCCAAAACCTCCGGCTTTTCCCCAAGCTTCGGTAATCATAAATATCTCTTTGGTTTGAAGATCGAAAAAGCAGGTGTAAAATTCACCTTCGGCATGAGGTTTATTCAGTATCGCGGCAAACCTAAGGATACCGACAGATCGGAAGAGCGTCGGGTCGGGACAGAGTGGTAAGGCTAGTGTTGG
>CAMTOW010000345.1 GCA_947074245.1 uncultured Bacteroidales bacterium
CGCTCTTCCGATCTGAGATAGTCGTGATTGTAGGATTGTTAGTCTGAATCAAATTAAAGGTAAAACCGATGATGAAAGTCGGTATTAATATGTTCGGGATAAAGATATGAAGTTTTTTGTTTGCGTTGAACCCATGCAGGGGTGCCAGATTGATCATGATCAATGCGCTTATTAGAAACGGCAGGATCAGAGCAAGTATGCAAAGAAGCGATTGATTAAAATAGTTGAATATGAGATAGAGTGAAGATGTGATACAGCCCGTGATGATCATAGATGTTTTGATCATCGACGAGAGTCCGTTGATATCCACTTTTTCTTTTTCTTGAGTGGGTAGGGTCGAATATCCCGAAATCGTGTCCGGATATTTCTTAACCATAAAACCAATCCCAATCATAAGAAGTCCGTAGACTATTGCAAAAGCAGTCATAATGTGTTTAAAATATTGTTGTGTAAAATTAACAAAAAAATAATATTACACCCTATTGTGTGCCGGCTTATTTAAAAACATGTCTAATATTTAAGAATAAGCACCATTTATTATTAAACGATGTTTTTTGTTTAGAATAGTATTTAGTCGTACATTTAATATATCAACGTAAATATTTAATGAAATGAAATTCAATTGTCGTTTAATCGGATTGTTGTTTTTGTCCTTTTTTGCCTTTTCATCTTGTGAAAAAGAAAAAGAGATGACTCCGGTGGCGTCGGGTATTACATTTACCGAATGTCATGAATCGGAGAACGAGCCGGATATCGATCAGACGATAAGCGGAGTCGCGATCAACAACTCTGCTTTTCGTGTCGTTATGCAATACATTCCGCTTCCATGCGATCTGCAGCAGATAGGAGTATTCGTCGATCACATCGAGTCCAATGAATATAAGATCAATATCTATACTGCGTCCGAACCGGGGCAATGTTTCTGCAAACGAGATATTTCCTTCGATACGCAATACCTGGTTCCTGCGGCAGAATACACATACCGGATCTATATTCATGGAGAATATTATTGTGGATTCCGGTTTACATTTCCCAAATCTGAGATAGAAATCATTCCGGATTAATCTCTTTATTCCTATACTAAGAAACTCCCGATTCGTACAAAGATTGACGAATCGGGAGTTTTTGTTTATGGGTTTTACCGAACCGAATCGATCCGGATTTTGATTTTGTATCAGAAGCTGAATCAGCCCTCATATAATCTTCCTTGCCATGTGTCTCTTTCACGAAGGCGTCGGTTTACTTTGGCAGTAAATTCAAAGTTCTTCAATCCCCAATTCGGTGCGATGAGCAATTCGGCCGGAGATTGAGAAACGAACCGTTCTACGACGATGTCCGGACGCAGTCGTTCGATAAAGTCAATCGCCAGGTCGATGTACTCATCAACGTCGAAAAGGTGGAACAGTTCCGGTGTTTCGGAAAACTGACGGGCCATTTTCGTTTGGCGGATCAATTGAAGTTGATGAAGTTTCAGCGTTGTAATCGGAAGAGCCGATAATTTCGCCGCATGGGCGATAATCTCTTCACGCGACTCTCCGGGTAATCCCAGTATCATATGGGCTCCGGTGATGATGTTTCGCTGCGCTGTCTTTCGAATCGCTTCTTGCGAACAGGCCCAAGAGTGCCCGCGATTGATATAATCGAGTGTCTTGTCGAGTGTCGATTCAACACCGTATTCAACCATTACGAATGTCTTTTCAGATAATCGACTGAGATAATCCAGCAGTTCGTCGGGCATACAATCCGGTCGGGTTCCGATGATCAGTCCCACTACGCCGGGTTGTTTTAACGCCTCGTCGTATTTTCGGATAAGAGTTTCCAACTCACCATAGGTGTTGGTGTATGCCTGAAAATAAGCCAGATATTTCATTTCCGGATATTTACGTCCGAAAAATGAGATTCCGTTTTTCATCTGAGCGTCGATCGGTTCGTCGTTATGGCAATAGTCGGGGCTGAACGTTTGATTGTTGCAATAAGTGCATCCGCCCGAACCTTTGGTTCCGTCTCGATTGGGACACGTGAATCCGGCGTTTATCGATATCTTCTGAACTTTAAACGGAAAATGTTTTCGGAAGAGATCGTTCAGATCCCGGTAGCGTTTGTCTGCTGCGTTCATAGTCAAAAGATATCAGTGGATAAATTGAATCGTTTTTTTAGTCGTTTGATTTGCTCGGGTCTTTTTTCGTAACCAAAGCGCGACGCACTTCGAATTTCTGAATCTCAACACCCTCAGACGGAAGCCAGATCTTCAACGTATGATTTTTACCTTTCAGCAGTTTCGTATAGAAAGTAGCCTTCACCGTGTTGATCAGTTTTTTCTCAATTTCCAGTTCTTGCGGCTCAAGCAAATCCATTCCTAAAAGGATTTTCGGATTGTCGGGAGTTTTATCCTTGTCGATGCGGTAATATACGGTAACGTGATAATTTCCACCCATCACTTTTGAGCTTAACGCATATTCCGCATAAGGCATCAACGCGCGTCCGCTTACGGCTTCTCCTTTCTTATTATAGCTGGTGCCTTTACCAATGATATAGTCTTTTCCGTTTTTAGATGATTTATCCAAAAAGCGAGAGTTCTTAAAATTAGAGGCTTCAATGCTTACACGGCTTTTGTCTAGTTCATGTTTGTCATCGTCAGCGAAGGCGAGATAACACAAATTCATAGTCAATGCGATAAGAAACAAAGTTAGTCTTTTCATTTGTAAAATAGGTTTTTATGTGAACGTGCAAAGAAACGGCACTCCGTTTTAAAATGCTAATTAATTATAATTAAATCCGGCTCCAATCTCTTTAAAAGCGTTATTTTATAATCATTCCGAATCTTTATTCCGCCTATAAAAATGTTTATCATAGTGCGGTTTGTCTCTCATTCTGTCGGCAAATTGCTTTTCATTCATTAACTTTGTCATAAAATTAAAAATAATCTGCAAGGGCATCCGTACCTCTGATGTAAGCCTGTAAGAGAGTCTATGATAGAGAGAATAATCATTCTGGAAAATGTCGATCCCGTAGTTTGCTACGGAGTCAATAACAGCAAGAGCCAGTTGCTGAAGACGCGTGATCCAAAACTGCGTTTTGTCGTGCGTGGTCAGCTGTTGATGGGGATCGGAGAGGAGAAAGAGACGGCCGAATACGAGCAGATCATCCGAAAGCTGGAGCAATATAGCGAAGAATAGAATAGAAAGAACGAGAAGGTGAGTGTTGACTTG
>CAMTOW010000346.1 GCA_947074245.1 uncultured Bacteroidales bacterium
GATTCTCCGGAGTGACTGGAGTTCAGACGTGTGCTCTTCCGATCTGGAATTTTATCCTCATTCATAGCAAGACATGCCGAACATCCCGGCTGGCGAATCTCGAATCCCGCTTCTTGTAAGATCCGGTCAAGTCCCTCTTGTCGAATCTGCTCGACTACGGCGTGAGATCCCGGCACAAGCCATACTTTGATACCCGGTGCTTTCTGTTTCCCTTTTACATAAGAGGCGAATTGTCTGAAATCCTCGATCCGCCCGTTTGTGCACGAGCCTAAGAATACATAATCGATTGCTTTTCCGATCAGAGTTTCTTCAGGTTTGAAGCCCATGTATTCCAGAGATTTGAGAAACGAGGTCCGTCCGCTTTCTTCGATTGAATCGGTAGCAGGAATCGGTTCGTCGATGCCGATCCCCATTCCCGGATTCGTTCCATAAGTGATCATCGGTTTGATCATGGACGCATCGAAATATAGCTCTTTATCGAAGATGGCTTCAGCGTCCGAGTGTAAGGTGCGATAGAATGTTTCTGCCTCATTCCAGGCGGCTCCCTTCGGCGCGAACTCTTTTTCTTTTACATAACGGATCGTTGTTTCGTCACAGGCGATCATACCTCCGCGAGCGCCCATTTCTATGCTCATATTGCAAATGGTCATACGTCCCTCCATACTCATTTCTCGAATCACCGCCCCGGCGAATTCTATGAAATAACCGGTTGCCCCGCCGGTCGAGACTTGTGAGATCACATACAATACGATGTCTTTGGCGGTTACTCCTTTTTGCAACTCTCCTTCGATCGTGATTCGCATCGTAAGCGGCTTGCTTTGTAATACGCATTGTGAGGCTAATACCATCTCTACTTCGGATGTTCCGATCCCAAAGGCGATGGCTCCAAATGCTCCGTGGGTCGATGTATGTGAGTCTCCGCAAACAATCGTCATTCCGGGTCGCGTCAATCCGTTTTCCGGTCCGATGATATGTATGATTCCGTTCTTGGGGTTTCCGATTCCGAAATGGGTTAGACCGAATTCCTGAGCGTTTTTTTCCAGAGTCGCAACTTGATTGCGCGAAATTGGATCTACGATCGGGCGCTCCTGATGTTGTGTCGGTATATTATGATCGGGTGCGCAAATAGTCCGCTCCGGACGGAATACGTTCAGTTTCCGATCGCGCAATCCCTGAAATGCTTGTGGCGAAGTTACTTCATGACAGTAGTGTCTGTCGATATATAGTTGTACGGGACCATCCTCTACGGAAGATACTACGTGAGCGTCCCAGATTTTATCAAAAAGCGTTTTCATATACGATAAAACGGATTAGGTAGTCAAAAACGTGTTATTCGGCCGAGAATTTATTGATCGCGTCGATATAGGCCTCGAGGGATGCTGCTACGATATCGGTGTTTGCTCCGAATCCGTAATAGATACGTCCGTCATATTCCACTTGCATGTGCACTTTGCCGATATCGTCGCTTCCTTTTGTGATGGCTTGAATCAGAAACTCTTTTAGGATCATCGTCCGGCTGATGATTTTTTTCACCGCATTGATCGCAGCGTCAACCGGGCCGTTCCCCGAAGAGGCTCCTTCAAATCGTTCTCCGGCGATGTCCAGCCCCACGCTGGCCAAAGCTCGTATTCCGATACCCGAAGTCACCTGAAGGTATTCGAGTTTGATTCGTGCGTTTGCATGTCGGTCTTTTCCGGCCAGCATCAGTATATCGTCATCATTGATATCTTTCTTCGTGTCGGCAAGTTGCAAGAATCCGGCGTAAACCTTGTCTAGCGATTCCTGATCAAGAAATACGCGATGAAGTTCCAATCTGTGTTTCAGTGCGGCTCGTCCCGATCGGGCTGTCAGCACGATCGAATTTTCGTCAACGCCGACGTCGGTCGGATCGATGATTTCATAACTTTCTCGGTTTTTCAATACGCCGTCTTGATGGATTCCCGAAGAATGAGCGAAAGCATTACGTCCGACGATCGCTTTGTTCGGTTGTACGGGCATATTCATCAGGTTAGATACTTTACGGCTCAATGCGTAGATCTTTCGGGTATTGATATTGGTTTCGATATCCAGTTCTCGGTGGCATTTTATAATCATGGCGATCTCCTCCAACGATGTGTTTCCGGCGCGTTCTCCGATTCCGTTGATGGTGACTTCTGCTTGGCGTGCCCCGTTCATGATCCCCGAAAGCGTGTTGGCGGTAGCCATTCCCAGATCATTATGACAATGTGTTGCGATGATTGCTTTATCGATGTTTGATACGTTTTCTTTTAAGAATCGTATTTTACGGCCGAATTCGTCCGGAAGGCAATAGCCGGTCGTGTCCGGGATGTTTACTACCGTCGCGCCTGCTTTGATTACGGCTTCTACCACGCGTGCCAGGTATTCATTGTCGGTGCGTCCGGCGTCTTCTGCATAAAACTGAACGTCTTCTACAAACTTCTTCGCATACTTTACCGCTGCTACTGCCCGTTCTACGATTTCATCCCGATTTGAATTGAATTTATGTTGGATATGATAATCCGATGTGCCGATTCCTGTATGGATCCGTTTGTGTTTCGCATATTTCAAAGCCTCTGCTGCTACTTCGATATCTTTCGGCACCGCTCGTGTCAGAGCGCAGATAACAGGCCAGGTAACGGCTTTCGAAATTTCTACGACCGAATTGAAATCTCCCGGGCTGGATACCGGAAAACCGGCTTCGATAATATCTACGCCCATTAATTCAAGTGCTTTCGCGATTTCTATTTTTTCTACTGTGTTTAACTGACATCCCGGCACTTGTTCTCCGTCGCGTAATGTCGTATCGAAAATGTATAATTTATCTGTCAGCATTTCTTTAAAATCAGATAGCCTTTCCTACCGGTAAGGGTCGAAAGGCTATTGTTTATTTATCATGAATAGTAAAAGTTTGATTAAATAGGGAGTGCCTTCTCAACCGGATGTTAAGAGGATACAGAGGAGAGTATATGTGTTAAATGAGTACATCTAATTTTATTTTATTTGAACATATAGAGGCAAATATAGATAATGTTTGAATATCTACGTTGCAAAATGATATTTTTTTATCAGTAAAAGTTTTGATTTGATATTTTATTTGAATTTATGCAGATAATATGTAAGTGTATTTTGTTTTTTATATCCGGTTCGATTCTTCGTTTATTGAAATCGTTTCCAAAAGGGATTCCCGACGTCGCG
>CAMTOW010000347.1 GCA_947074245.1 uncultured Bacteroidales bacterium
AATGAAACAATGAAACAATGAAACAATGAAACAATGAAACAATGAAACAATGAAAAGCCCCTTATTCAGATCTTTTCAATCTGAATAAGGGGCTATATGATTTTGTGGATCCGAATCTTTAGATCGGATATTTAAAGAATGAAAAGCAATCTCGGGTATTCCTGATAAAACTCGGGGATAGGAGAGATGCGGATTCTATTTCAGAATCAATTATTTCATTCAACGTTTCTTTTAATGTACGGATCAATCGATGTATTCGAAACCGGTGTATGGAACCAAAGCCGCAGGGATTCTTACGCGTCCGTCTTCCAATTGGTGGTTCTCAAGCAAAGCGGCTACGATACGAGGCAATGCAAGAGCCGATCCGTTTAGAGTGTGAGCCAACTGTGTTTTCTTCGATTCTTCGTCACGATAGCGACATTTCAGACGGTTTGCCTGATAGCTTTCGAAATTTGATACCGATGAAACTTCCAACCAGCGTTTTTGAGCGGCAGAATATACTTCGAAGTCGAAAGTAAGCGCAGATGTGAAACTCATGTCACCACCACACAAACGAAGGATTCTCCAAGGTAATTCCAGTTTTTCAACCAATGATTGCACATAGTTCACCATCTCGTCAAGATCTTTGTAAGAGTCTTTCGGATTAGCGATACGTACGACCTCCACTTTGTCGAACTGATGTAGACGGTTCAATCCGCGAACATCTTTTCCGTATGAACCTGCTTCACGACGGAAACAAGCCGAATAAGCCGTATTTTTAATAGGAAGTTCTTTCTCGCTTAGGATAACATCGCGGTAGATGTTCGTTACAGGTACCTCGGCAGTCGGGATCAAATACAAATTATCTTCCGTACAGTGATACATCTGTCCCTCTTTATCCGGTAACTGTCCGGTACCGTAACCTGAAGCTTCGTTTACCACATAAGGAGGTTGCACTTCAAGATATCCCGCATCACGGGCATTGTCCAGGAAGAAGTTGATCAAAGCGCGTTGTAGACGAGCTCCTTTTCCTTTGTAAACCGGGAATCCCGCACCGGTGATCTTAACACCCAATTCGAAATCGATCAGATCGAATTTCTTAGCGATATCCCAATGTGGCAATGCGTCCGGTAGAAGGTGCGGCATCGGTCCGCCTTCGCGTTCGATTACGTTGTCTTCCGCCACGCGTCCTTCCGGAACCGATTCGTGCGGTAGGTTCGGAATCGTGTAAAGCAACTGAGTCATTTCGTTCTCAGCGTCTTTCATCGCGGCTTCATCTTTTTTATTTTGTTCTTTCAGCTCAGCAACGCGTGCTTTAGCCGATTCAGCTTCCTCTTTTTTCCCCTCTTTCATGAGCATTCCGATTGATTTCGACAATGCGTTCACTTCAGCAAGATTTTTATCTACTTCGGCCTGAGCGGCACGACGGGTCTTATCCAGATCGATAATCTTTTCGATCGGTTCGCGACCATCAAAATGTTTTTTAGTCAACCGGGCGATTACTTCTTCCGGATTCTCCTTAATTACGTTTAGCGTCAGCATAATTTATAGGGTCTATGGTCACTACCCCCTCAAAGTAGCGTGTTGAAACGCAAACCTTTGCAGAATCGGGATAGATATCCTTTGTCAATTTAATTTCTGATTAAAGCTTAGGCAAAGATAAGTAAAAATAGAAACTCCCGTTTTCTACGTTGTGTAAAAAACGGGAGTCCAAATACTTTTCTTATCTCGAGTTAAACTCTGACAGAATTAGTTTAGAGGTTCTACAGAAATGAAAGAACGATTTTCACCTTTTTTGCGGAATGTAACTGTACCGTCTACAAGTGCAAAAAGTGTGTGATCTTTACCCATTCCTACGTTTTCACCTGGATGATGAGTTGTACCTCTCTGGCGTACGATGATGTTACCAGCTTTTGCAAACTGTCCACCGAAGATTTTAACGCCTAATCTTTTGCTTTCGGATTCACGTCCGTTCTTAGAACTACCGACACCTTTTTTGTGAGCCATTTTCTTCTAAAATTTAATGATTAAGCTACTACTTCTTTAATTAACACCTGAGTAAACTGCTGGCGGTGGCCATTGCGTTTTCTGTAACCTTTTCTACGTTTTTTGTGGAAAATGATTACTTTCTCACCTTTGATGATAGGAGCGATAACTTCGCACACTACTTTTGCGCCTTCAACAACTGGAGTACCAACTGTTACAACGCCGTCTTTGTCTGCAAGAAGAACTTTGTCGAATACTACTTCAGCACCGTTAGTTACTTCTGCGATGTGGTGAACATACAGCTTCTTACCAGCTTCTGCTTTGAACTGCTGTCCCTGAATCTCAACGATTACGTACATCTGTTATAATTTTATACAGGTTTTCTCCGTTAGGCGGGTTTTTTCAGCTTTTTTTAAGCGACCACTTTTTAGCCTAGATCGGAATCAGTGCGCAAAAGTATAATTTTTTGCCCGATTGCACAAGCTTTGCGCCTATTAAAAATTCCGAAATCATTGGTTTTTACCCGTTTGACTTCATTAACAGATAAGTCGCAAAATATAATACCGTAGTTTGACCCAAGATGAACAATAGGGTTGTTAACCAATACACTCCATAGATACCGAAAATATAAAAACCGGCAAGTAGCGTACAGATGAATATACCGATCAATATCAGCAGGCACGAAGTATTGATCCGATACTGATAAATCGTTTTTTTGCGTTTGTTTCTCGTCAGCAAATAACTCAAAGTGGGGCCACTGAGAATATATAACAGAAATATTACCTCGTCAACCGGATAGACCGGTTCCTTAAAATAAGCAAGCACGATGAATAATACCGAATATAGTAATAGGTAAACCAAAATGAACGGAAACTTACCGGAGTGATTGAATGTCAGCATGAATGGTGGATCATCAGAGTGAAAAAGAAATGATATATATTTTTATCGTATCGTTGTGATGTATGATTTAATATAAAACGAATTTATACACGACTTTCGATGTAATTGGGAAGCGGATATTCTTCGAATTTATTGGATCAGTTTGAAGCGAAGTCGTAATCTCCCGTTTTCAAAATCCCAACTGATGATCTTGAATGTTCCGATTTCCGAAGTATTATCGACATGACTTCCGATGCAGGCGCAAATGTCATAATCTCCCACTTTCACGATCCGCAAGGTATCCGAGGCGTCTTCCGGCAATTTGCTCAGATCCACTACTTGTGTATCTA
>CAMTOW010000348.1 GCA_947074245.1 uncultured Bacteroidales bacterium
GACACATTTACTTTCTTATCGTTTTCATGGCTGCTCTTTTCGGCAACCCCTTACGTGTGGCTGCACAGATTAAGGAGGGTGTAGACGAATATTTCGTCAACGACAGTGTTCCGCTCGCCGTTGTCGACTACGATCTTGCTTCCGAAGAAATCACGGAGGACAACTCTCCTACGTTCACGCCCGATCCGATGAAAGCGGTTTGGTATTCGGCGCTGTTTCCGGGTGCCGGACAGGTTTACAACCGAAAATACTGGAAGTTGCCCATCATATACGGAGGTTACTTCGGATTGATGTACGCTGTCAACTGGAATCAGCGATACTACAAGACCTACGCCTCGGCATACCGCGACTTGGTCGAAGACAATCCGAGCAAAAGCTACCTCGATGTGCTTCCGCCCAACTACAATGTCGAAGCAAACCGGCAATATCTCGAAAGAGCTCTTAAACAACGAAAAAATTCCTATCGCCGTAATCGCGATTTGAGCATCATCTGTATGGCTGCTCTATACTTACTGTCGATGGTAGATGCCTATGTTGACGCATCGCTTTACCATTTCGATATCACGCCCGATCTGAGCTTCCGTCTCGAACCGGCCGTCATCGAGCCCAACAGCTTCCATTCTACGTCATTGGGGCTGCAGTGTGCTATAAAATTTTAATGTATTATGCGTATTTTACTCGTCTTATCGTGTCTTTTCCTAAGTACATGTCTATATGCCCGTCCGGTCTCTACAGCACCGGACTCTCTTTTGACATCTGATCTGCCTCTGAAAGAATCGATCATGGATTCGACCATTCTCATTCCCGATGGTCTTGAAAGCGCTCTCGATTCACTGTTGAGCGATTGGTTCATGCAACACCATGTTTATATGGACTCGCTTTGCGTAAGTGATGTCGTAAACCCGGAATTCCACGATTCGATTTATGTACAACGCCTGGCATCCTTACCGAATGTCATCGAGATGCCCTACAATCAGATTGTACGCTCTTATATAAATATGTATGCGCAGCGAAAACGCACGCTTGTAGAATACATGCTCGGGCTCGGAAGCTACTACTTCCCGATCTTCGAAGAGATCCTCGATCGCTACGAGTTGCCAATGGAGCTCAAATACCTTCCAATCATCGAATCGGCTCTTAAACCTACGGCTCGTTCCCGAATGGGCGCGACCGGTTTGTGGCAGTTTATGCTCCCCACAGGCAAAGCGCTCGGACTCGAGATCACCTCGTTGAAAGACGACCGCTGCGACCCGATCCGTGCGACCGAAGCTGCGGCCCGCTA
Source organism: uncultured Bacteroidales bacterium (assembly GCA_947074245.1). Taxonomy (GTDB): domain Bacteria; phylum Bacteroidota; class Bacteroidia; order Bacteroidales; family JAUNSR01; genus JAUNSR01. The sequence goes on from CAMTOW010000348.1 coordinate 1,283, forward strand.
CCTCAAACAGCTTTACGGCATCTACGAAGACTGGAATCTGGCAATCGCCGCCTACAACTGCGGTCCGGGCAACGTCAACAAAGCGATACGCCGGGCTGGTGGCAAACGCGATTATTGGGAAATCTATTTTTTCCTGCCTCGCGAAACCCGCGGATACGTTCCCGCTTTTATCGCGGCCAATTACATCATGAACTATTATTGCGATCATAATCTTTGTCCGGTCCTTACCGGAATCCCTGCGGCAAGCGATACGGTTCGCATCAATAAGATGGTCCATTTCCAGCAGATCGCCGAAAATCTGAATGTTCCGATTGACGAACTCAGAGCGCTCAACCCGCAATATCGTCGCGATATCGTTCCGGGCAATACGGGAGATCAGATTCTTCGCCTTCCGGTTCCGCAACTCTATACGTTTATCGAACATCAGGATTCGATCGCTTCCTATAAATCCGGAGAATTGCTGGTCAATGCGCGCCGTGAAATCGGCCCGGCGGGAGTCACTCCCGGTTCTGGGGTAGTGCATAAGGTACGCTCGGGAGATACGCTCTCGCAGATTGCCCGAAAATACCATACCTCAGTAGCCAATATCAAGCGCCTCAACGGGCTCAGAAGTGACAACCTGCGCATCGGTCAACAGTTGATCGTAGGTTGATCTCGCTCGGATACACATCGGTTGCCGGATCAGGATCACACGATCCGTACAGATGAGTCGCGAATCATCGTTGCCTCTTTCCACAAACGATAGAAAAAGCTTCGATTTCGCTTGCGGATCGATTCACTCCGAATCAAATCTCTCGATGGAAACTGTGAATTCATTTCCTCTTTTCATCTTGAAAATTCAGCAATATCATTTTATAAAATCTGATAAAACCCACGGCTGCCACGAACCAATGGCAGCCGTTGATGTTTTGATAAAGAACCATTTTAATATTTTGAATTATGGACAGAACAGAAGATGTTTATAAACTATTGAAAGAATCTGCCGAGCCGTTGAAAGCCGGTCAGATCGTGGAAGCGAGTGGTTTTGATAAAAACGAGGTGGACAAGGCTCTTAAAAAATTAAAAGAGGAAGGGAAAATAACTTCCCCGAAACGCTGTTTCTGGAGTGCAGTGTAATAACTCATTTTTTTTTCTTAAGTTTGTCTTTCTTCAAGAAGAACAAACTATGAGCGAAATTACCGATACCTCCCTCTCAGACGAACAATTAATTGAGCAGGAATTTCAAGCTTTACTCAACGATTATCTCAACTCGAATCATCGCAAGAAGGTTGAGATAATCGAGCGTGCCTTCCATTTCGCTAACGAAGCGCACAAAGGGATCAAACGCCGCTCCGGCGAACCCTATATCATGCACCCGCTTGCGGTAGCTCGGATCGTATGCCGCGATATCGGCTTGGGTTCCACGTCGATCTGCTCTGCGTTGCTCCACGATGTTGTCGAAGATACCGATTACACCGTCGAGGATATCGAGAATCTGTTCGGTAAGAAGATCGCTCAGATCGTCAGCGGTCTGACCAAAATATCGGGAGGAATCTTTGGAGATAAAGCTTCGGTTCAGGCCGAAAACTTCCGAAAACTGCTGCTTACGATGCCGGAGGATATTCGTGTGATCCTCATCAAGATCGCCGACCGCCTGCACAATATGCGCACGTTGGGATCAATGCTTCCGAGCAAGCAATACAAAATCGCGGGAGAGACACTCTATATCTACGCGCCTCTGGCTCATCGATTGGGCTTATTCGCCATCAAATCTGAACTCGAAGACCTCAGCTTCAAATACGAACATCCGGATTCTTACGCAGAAATTTCCCGCAAGATCCAAGATACAGAAGAGAGTCGTATCCGTCTCTTCCGTCGTTTCGCGACGCCGATCGCTGAAAAATTAAAAGCGATGAGTATCGATTTCGAGAT
>CAMTOW010000349.1 GCA_947074245.1 uncultured Bacteroidales bacterium
GATGGTATATAATGGGGTGTTTTTGTATTTAATTAAAATTCAGATGATTGTATTGCGTTTGTTTCGCGGAGATTATTCCGGGAAATGGCTGTTCTTATGTGTATGGATGAATAAATAAGAGTGTTATGAGTCGTTTGCAAGGCGTGAATTATAAATTCTTATGTTAAATATAAGCCGGGCAACTGTGAAACCACGATAGTGTTGTTAAGTGTTAAATATTATAGGGTCATTTGAACGTTTTTACTATTGTATAAATTATTAACACAAAAAATAATACGATGAAAAACGTTTTTTATTTTACGCTGCTATTGTTCGCTTTATTGTCTTGCTCAAAAGATCAAGAAAGTTTAAAAACCGAGATGGTACAAGTTCGGCTTGGTATTGAAGTTGAGAGTGGGCATACTCGTGCCGGAGAGTGTATGGACCTGAACAGTCTGAAGAGCTTGAGTGAAGAAAACAGATTAACCGCTTCGATTACCATACATAAAGCAAATACCAATTCGGAAGAGGTTAAGAATAATATTCCGGTGAAATTCATTACCGGAGAAGATAGTTTTTATCTCAGTTTGATAGAACTACCTGTCGGAGCGAATCAACTGCTGTCAATCACGATATTCGCTGACGAAACTCCGGTTTATGAGGGGGTAGATTCTGATCATATTTTATCTGCAATGATATCTCATACGCTTCCGTATAATCTGACGATTGGAGATGGTGATAAATATCAGATCAAGGATTTTCAGATATCCGTAGTTTGTTCGGAAACATTGTCTTCTGCTGAATTTGGATTCGGCTACATCGGGCTTGAGATTTATGCTTCCTATCAATTGGAGTTTTTTGTAGGTGCATGCGATGAAACGGGTAAAATTATTCCCGGAGAAGGGGTTCTGACTATGGATCACCTGAAACGAGATGATGAAAATAGTGATTGGAAAACTGCAGCCAACAATATCTATTCAAAATCGTATCCGGTTGAAAACGCCTTGCCGTCATTTGCATTTGCCGATATGATGAAGGTAAATGATCAGCTTGAAGGTTATAGATTTTCATTTACTCACTCGGATCGAGTGTATGTTCATGAAATGTCTGTCAAAGAATTGTTGGAAAGCGTAAAAATAATCAGAGAGAGTGAATTCAAATATGTATATGTCGATTTATGTTCGGCAGATGACATTATCGGTTGGCAGGAACGATAACTTTTCGTTGATTGATCACATCGAGTAAAAATTAAATTGCTGGTATAATATTTATGAGACGTAACTTCATCTTTTTTCTTAGTTGTATTTTTCATTATTCATTATTGATGAGTTGTGAAAATCGCATCGATGAGAAAAGCGAGGTTACGTCTTATTGTGTCTTGAATTTCCAAACTGCGGACCTTATCCCTTTTTTTATAGATTCGGTAGATTATGTTTCTTTTTATCTGGAAAGGAACGCTCGGATAAAAAATTATCGTTCTCGTTTATTGGTACGTGATGATCGAATCGAATCGGATTTGATTGAACTCGAAGGAGGAGATCATCTCTTGCTTGACTTGTATGTTTGCTCGACATCCGGTGACACACTGTTGCGCGGGGTGCCGAAGGAGTTCTCATTCTTGTGCGGTTCGGGACTGAAATTACCTTCTCGGATAAAAATCAATCGGCCTCCTGTCTTTAATTCGATAGAAGTATCCGTCAGCAACCATTCTGAGATAAAAGCATGGGAGCTTGCGTGGGGAGCGTTCGGATCGGAATTTCTGACGATACATGGATGGAGTCTTCTGGTTAGAAGATATCCTGAACAGGAAGAGGCGGAAGTGACTGTGACTATGGATATGATTTGTCGGAATAGCCCGATCACGAAATGGTACCTAAGAAAGGAAGACGTTTTCCGAAATTCCGATATCGATTCTCTGAAATTCTTCTTTACAGAAAACCAATTCATACAAGATCAATTGGAAGGATATCGAATCTCGTTTCTTTTTCCGAATGATGAGGTTTGGGAAGGCGATTTGTCGGTAGCGGATCTTCTTATTGTAGAAACCGATCTTTTAGAAAATAATACGACTTTACAATGTCTCATTCTATCGGAAGATTCAAGGTTCCATAAAATTGACAATGCGTTTCCAGAAGATCCTTCCGATCCGTTTTGAGAATCGGAAATACTCTATCAGGGAATAAAATAAACTTTTGCCGGAACATGGACCGTTTGATTTCGCCATAAAAAATATCAGATCATATTCTTTATTTAAATAGATACCTGTTAAAGAAACATATTCGGATTAATTTGTTTTTTGTATATGCGGTTTTTAATATAACGGACCGGATTGATGCCGATGGGTTGTAGCTACTCAGTATCAGAGATAAAAGAATCCTTTTCAGCCCGTGAATATTTATTGAATTCCATTACAATTGATAAATATTGTGAATTGAGAACTTTTGTTAGATTCTTCTTGTTTTTGATGTAAATTCTTTGTTATTAGTTGTTTATTTATTGGTTTTGGGTTCGGATATAGAGTCATTTCGCTATCTTCCTAATTAAATAACGCTAAAAAATGCTTTATTATAGATCAGGCAAAAAAACAATACCAAGAATATTTTTGTTTTACAGTTGAAAGATAATGGGAGTTGTTGATTCAGTGATGATGAGATTGTCTGGGGTTAAATCTACTTAAATACTTTAATTATGAAAAAACTTGTATTTTCATTTATCGTTTTGGCAAGTTTGGTTATGTGGGGCTGTTCACCGTATACGCTACTAAACAGTACTGTATATAATAACGCCGACGTACAAATGTTCAAAACATTCCGGATTGCAACACCTCAGGAGGATATGTTGCCTCCAAAAATGTCGATGACAGATTATTACAACATTGCGAATGCAATTCGTCAGCAATTGACAGAGCGTGGCTTCACAGAAGCTCCTAATTCACCGATTATGATCAACTTTGGTTTGACGGTGCAAAATTCAATTCAGACAGAACCGGCTTTACCTCCGGGATACTGGCCTGGATATTGGAACGGTTGGGGCGGATGGCGTTCTTACTGGATTTCTCCAAGAAGCATGTATCTACAGAACTACTATCAGAATGCGGAATTGATTACCGGTATTCAGAAAGAGGGTGTACTTACTATTGATATGGTAGACATTCAGGATAAATCAGATCGGAAGAGCGTCGGGTAGGGAAAGAGTGTTAAGATTAGTGTAGATC
>CAMTOW010000350.1 GCA_947074245.1 uncultured Bacteroidales bacterium
AATTAATGGGCAAGAGTTTTGGGACGTGATTTATAAAACTAAATGAGAATTAGAAGCCGCTGGTTACGGTAAGAACGATACCCGCAAATATCTAAGTAATCAATTCTTTGGGAGTGAGTAAATGTCAAACGCAGCACGTAAAATAGTTCAAAAGTACCAAAATAAAATTGAAGCTCGTAAAAGTGAGTGGTACTAACAATGTTTTTCATTAATTACTTTAAAGATTAACGAGTTAAACGTTTCATGAGAGAGTAAGTCATAATTTTATTTCCGGGTGTACTTGCGAATAAATTCGTTTCGCATGTTCCACCACGGTTCCGAAGGCATACCATGTCCCGCTTCGGGAGCTATATAATATGATTTGGCAGATGTGATGTTGTTGTATCCGCTGAAATTGGTATGAGGGGGGCAAACCTCATCCTGCAATCCGACACCCATCAGGATCGGACACTGTATCAGCGATGCTAAATTTTTTATATCGAAATAAGACAAGGTCGTATAAAGTTCATCGTCACTCAAGCCGAGTTCCTTTTGCTTGTTTTTCACAGGTTGAGCCGGCCAGTTTACAATCCGGAAATAATCCTCATAATCCGATAGGAAAGGGATTGAAGGAATACCTCCTGCCAGGCGATTATCCAGAGCACATGCGGCTAGCGTAAATGCGCCTCCCTGGCTCGCACCCTCCGCAAAGATGTTTCTCAGATCCGTTTCAGGTCTGGATGCGACGAAATCGATCGCCCGGATCAGATCCATAAAGGCACCCCGATAATAATAATCATCGCGATTGTCCAGATTGTATGTGCTCCAATCTCCATAAGTATTAACCGGTTCTTGCATTCCCTGTCCGCGAACCGACAACACGAAATCAATCATCTCGCCGTTATCATCCGCGCTCGGAGCCCACGGTTTGGAACCATAGCCCATATAGTTGATCATCGCGGGATATTTCCCTTTTTTGCGAGGTACCAGATAATATCCGGACATCTCTTCTCCATTTAATGATCTCATCTTCACGACATAGAAATTCCGTTTCGAAGAGCAAGAATCCGGAATCAAAGTCAGTTGGTATTCCGGAGCGACCGAAGCCAACTCGGCCTTCGCATCATCCCAGAATCGGATAAAATCAGATTGAGCATCACGCATCGAAACGATGTTTTCGGGCTCGAACCCGATATTGAAGCGCTTGATCTCTTGCTGAGAATCCTGAATGACACATCTATAAAATCCGGGACCCGGCACGTTGAATGAAAAACTGAGGAGCGCCGAATCGTTCGGATTGACTAAGGTCTGTTGGTCAAAGGCATATAACGGTTGATAATCATCCGTCATCACCTCCAGGCGCACTTGTTCTCCAACGGGAGCCGAAGCGGTATTTTTAACCTGGATCTGAATGATCGGTTGTTGCGGATTATAAAAGACCCAGTCACCGGTCTTTTTCACATCATACGTCAGTGGCGTACTTTCTGGCTGCGGGCAGTTTGCCGAAAGGTGCATACTTAACCCCAATAGAAAAATGGGAAGACAACGCATATTCTTTTTTATTTATTAATGGGCGATAATCGATACAATACCACATCCTGTCCGGGAATGGTTATTTTCTTATTTTTTTTCGTAGTTCCTTCTTTCTTGTTTTTCCAAAGGTCGCGAATCGCATAAACGCGTTGGTCAAATCCGGTCGAACGTTGTGACACCTCTTCATCCGTAAGATTGAAGTCTTGCCAATCGATTTCATATTCGAGTGGCTGCTGCGTGCGGTTCAATACGCAGAACGCCCATTCGTCGTTCACCAGCGGTTTGAACCAAAACTCCAGACCGTTTTCCGATTTGTATTTCAGACCTTGCACTCCGAGCGAGTCTTGATCGATTGCAATTACATCCGGGTTCATTAAAATGGCTTTTGTTTCGGACGACATATCGCGGATATCGTTCCCTAAAATCAAGGGAGCCGCGAGCATACTCCACATCGTAAAATGCGCCCGGTCTTGATTTTCCGATTGTCCGTTACCGACTTCCAGCATATCCGGATCGTTCCAGTGTCCCGGGCCGGCATACTTGCGAAGGCCATCCTGCATATCCAGAATTTGCAAGACACCAAAAGCTTTCCAACCCGGGTGTTCATCAACACAATCAAAGCAATTGTAGATATCACCGGTAGTACGCCACATGTGTCCGGTTTCGGCAGCCCATTCCCAAGGTTTGCTATGCCCCCATTCACACATGCTGAACAGAATCGGCCGTCCTGCCTCACGAATCGCGTCACGCATCAACGTGTAGGCTCCGACGGGATTTATATTTTCGGTTTCACACCAATCGTATTTCAAATAATCCACGCCCCAACGCGCATATTGCAGGGCATCCTGATATTCATGACCAAAGCTACCCGGGCGTCCGCCGCATGTCTTCCGTCCGGCATCCGAGTAAATTCCGAATTTCAAACCTTTGCTATGGATATAATCCGCTAAGGCGCCCATTCCGGAAGGGAATCGTATCGAATCGGCAGTGATGAATCCGTTCTCGTCACGTTCTCCATGCCAGCAGTCGTCTAGATTTATATAAACATAGCCCGCGTCGCGCAAACCGCTTTCGACGATTTCATCAGCAATGCCGCGGATTAGTTCTTCGTTGATATCGCACGCGAACTTATTCCAGCTGTTCCATCCCATCGGTGGAGTCTGGGCAAGTCCCTCGAATTTCTGAGCGAGTGTAGTTTGTGAAGCAAGAAGCATGAAAGCCCCTGCCAGAAGTGTGTTCCTCATATAGATTGAATTAAAAATCACATTATGGTTTGAATTCCTATTGCAACAGAGCGGTATACTTCCGAATCAGATCAATCGTAGATGTATCGGCTAGAAATACAGAATTAAGCCCTTGCTCTTCCTGCGCGGGATCTCCGGTATACGGTGCTCCTTTTTTCCAATACACAGATTCGTCGGAAGGAACGGCCAGACCGCCCCATCCCCAAAAATTACATCCGACAAAATTTCCGCTGTTGTTTTTATTTTCGACGATATATTCGAAAACGGAGGCATAAAAAGCGTCACGGCTTTCGGTCGGTGTTCCTAAAGCGAAACAAAATCCGTCACGCGGAAATCCGAATTCTTCCAGATCGGAAGAGCGTCCGTGCAGGAAAGATGTTTAAGATTAGGTTAGATATCGTAGAGCTCCGTGTCATGACACACAAAACATACTAGA
>CAMTOW010000351.1 GCA_947074245.1 uncultured Bacteroidales bacterium
TTTGGAATAAAGCGTTCGGATATATTGAATATGGCTCGGATCCATCTCCTTTTCTTTTTCAAGGATCCATTTACCCCTTTTTGAGGTCGGCATATCCGTCGTATATAATACCGAATGATGCCACGGCGAATAATCGAAGTATTGCCGGTTTCCTCGATTGGCCGGCATTACTTCGGATTTTATCTTTTCATAGTCCAGGAACTTGGCTTCCGGACCGATCACCCAGTCGAGCGACATCGAGTTGGCCGACATCCCGTTTTGAAACGACAGAATCACGAGAATCGTTCCGTTCCAGAAGTGGATGCAGTTGCCCCAGGCGTCGCGCATTGGCATACGCTTCGGCAACGCGAACCCTGCCGAAGCCGGAGCTTTCCGCCCTACGAAATAGTGGACGTCCTGAACATAGCCCCACGATTTCAGCGCGTGACAGATCGCCGGCAGCGTATTCGCCCAGGCTTTCGAATAGGTGGGCGATATCATCGCGCCCATCGAACCGGGCATACTCCAGACATTCCGAATGATAAACCGGGCGTCGATTCCTTCGGATTTACCCGTTCCGCGCGAACAAATATCGTATTCGTCATGCGCGCCGATCGCCATCGTTTCGCGCTGCGCCCGGTTGAAAAACTTCTTCACGCGTTCGGCTTGCCGGTGCAGATGGCCGACGTCAATCATATTCGGCAAATCATTCGTCATTGATCACCTCCGTTTCTGCGAACTCTATGATTTCGCCCTTGTGAATCGCGCGCAATCGCTGACGGCGTTCCTCCAGATCGGCCATCGGAGCGATACCCGGAAGCACCGTAACGTCGTCGGTCGGTTCGAATACCGGCGGAAGCATCTGCGTGAAGTCCATCGCGTCGTCGTCTTTATCCGCCCGGCTATATTTACCCATCTTATCGAGCGCGGCCGCCATGCCTTGAGCGTCTCCCTGGAATTTGGCAATCTCATACGCTTCTTTACATCCTTCAATAATCGTGTATCGGATCCATGCCTTATTCGCGGCCTTAACGTTTCCGAGCAATTCATTGACGGCCGCGATATCGTTGTAGGCAGTAGATTGGGAAACAGGATTCCAGGAATCCGAAACGCCCGACATAAGAATTTCTATCAACTTTTTATTGGATATCATCGGTTCGTCGAGCTTCCGGCTCATTAGAAACATCCATCGCGCTTTTGTTTCGAGTTCTTCCTTTGTCAGCGTGCCTTCGACGCGGGATTTATCGAAAAAAAGCCTGGACATCAGAAGTTCTTTATTGTTGCGTGCCATCGTTTTCCGTGTTTAATTCGGTTTCGATCTCCAATAATTCGGCTTTATATTTTGCCATTGTAGCCGCCGAACATTTGTTCCGGGCAATATTCTGGCGAAGCTGATTCATGCGTTTCCGCAGTCGTGCGGTACGAACGGCCGGATCTTCAGCCACATCCGGCGTCGCGGCTGCGGATGGTTCCGGATCCGATCCGGTTTTATTTTCGATCGCGTCCCAAATGTCTTTCCGTTCGTGTTCGAGCGTCAATAACTCATTTACGATTTTCGCCGGTTCGTATTGACGCGGCTCCGTCTGGAGATCGGCATGAAGTGTCGCCTGGAGCGGACGAATGTATTTCAGCCGTTCCAATAATTCGGCCGGAGGCGATGCCGGGACCACAGGCGCGAGAATAGGAGGGGAATCCATCTTAAAAAGCACCGGAACAGGGGTTGGAACAACGGCTGAAACGGCAGGGGCATAAACCGCGTTCGGCGAAATGGCCGATGAAAATTTGAGGATCTTCGCAACGAGCATCTCCGGATCGCAGTTATTTTGAAAATAATAGAGATACTTTTTTTTGTAGGCTTCTGAAGCGATCGCTTCAAACAAAGAAACCCCGATGCCATACGGACGATCAGGGTTTCGAAGCCAGTCATTGACTGTTTTTTTCATGGTTTAGGATCGTGTTTTGAGTGCTTTAAAATCAATCGGTTCCGTTAGGATGTAAGCCGGGACCGGGGCGTCCCATTCATAACTGAAATTGAAACCTTTCGCGTCGGTCGCCGCTTTTCCGAAATCGGTGTCGCACGTGATAGCGACCGAATCGCCTTCAAGGCCGACCATGATTTGACGGCCGTCTTTATCGACCGTGATCAGAAAACCGGGCGAATTGATCACTTCGGCGGCAAATTCCATCGCTTCCAGTTTGGATCCCGGATGATAGAAACCGCCTTTCTGAACGAAAGATTTCGATCCTTCTTCGCCTTGAGTGGAAGATCCGTGAAAGACGGATCCATTCGTACAATCGATGTATTTGAATCCTTTTCCTTCTTCGAATTCAAATTCGCCGACAAGTTCGCAGCTTACCCCGTCTTCCTTCGGCTTGACCGTCGGACACGTCTTGACATAGTGTTCCGGCACGAAAGCCACGAATTTTGAAAAACCGGGCATCGACACTTCCCCCGATTTTTTAATAAGGGGCGTAACGTTCCAGGCCATCATCGCACCGATCGATTCTTCAAAAAATCCGGTCTGCCACGCGATTAAAACGAGAATGACGCAGACCAGATAATAGAGCAATAATCTGTTTTTTTTCATACTTCAAAAAGATTTACCCCGCCGATGGGCGGGGTTGGTTCTTACTCAGCCGCTTCGGCCGGGGTTTCAGGTGTATAATCCCCATAGATAGATGGAGCCTTATTCACTTGCTCGTTGGTGCAGAACACTTTTTCATGCACGTCGTTGACGCGAGTGCCGAATCCGTCTTGAATCCAGAACTGAACTTCGTTCGGATCTTCGTAAGGAGCGCGGATCTGCACGAAATTGGAACCGTCTCCGTCTTCGCGGCCGATATCGAACAATCCCGGCTTATGAAGCATCAATTTAGAGCCGGAACCCAGTGACGGATGCGTGCAAACCTGTAATTGCTGACATTCGGCATGATCGCGAAGGGCTTCGATCAATTCGTTCGTGTTCGGATCTTTGTACGACTTCGTCATGTTTTTATACGCCGCTTTTGCAGCGATGATGACGTTTTCGGCACAGGTTAGTTGAACAACTCCGTTTCGCAACATCGGATGAGCCGACTGGATGAACGACACCAACGTATCAAACGCCGCCGTATCGGAGCCACTGGTCGGTTTTTTAATTTCACCGGTCGTTTTCAGATCGGAAGAGCACACGTCTGAACTCCAGTCACTCCGGAGAATCTAGTATGC
>CAMTOW010000352.1 GCA_947074245.1 uncultured Bacteroidales bacterium
ACCCCGCCAGCATCCCCGTAAACTCAATGATGGCAGAGTTCATCCCCAACACCACCGCGCTGTAATATTGCAGTTTTTACTCTTCGATCTTTTCAATCAGGATCTTTTCGTTTTTCACTCCTTCGGTAATGATGTTCAACTCCGGAATCTGACTCAGTTCGTCCGTAAGCTGCGCCATCTCTTTCCCATTGTTTTCCAACAGTTTTACACCGAATGTCAACCCGAACAGACGCACGATCAGGAAGAACCCCCAGATCTTATACCGATACGGTTTGCACGAAACGCCCGTGATCGCTTTAGCGTTCTCATAATGCTGCACTTCCTTTTCTGAAAGCTTCTCCATGATATCCCGGTTGTAGGGATCTTTGATCACTTTGCTCAGCTTCTTATACAAGATCGCCATCGTCGCCTCTTGGCGTTGGAAGATCTCCAGTTGCGTCAATATACGTTTGTCCATAGTTGGTCAGATTGGTGTATGTATACAAAAAACGCCGGTACGGACATCGCGTCCGACCGGCGTTTCATTATGTTGTTTCAATAAGATGGCTTCGATTACATACGATCGGGAACGTTGATTCCCAAAAGTCGCATACCCGATTTCACCACCTGCGCTGTGTTTTCAGACAATACCAAACGGAAAGCGCGAAGCCCTTCGTTCTCCTCTTTCAGGATCGAGAAGTCGTGGTAGAACTGATTGTATTCCTTCACGAGATCATAAACGTAGTTTGCGATCACGGCAGGGCTGAAGTTGTCGCCGGCTTCCTTTACAACGTTCGGGAAGTTGGCAATGTTCTGAATCAGACTTTCTTCTTTTTCCGAAAGATCCAGATTGCCCGGAAGTTCGGTTGGCAATACGATGCCCGATTCGGCAGCTTTACGCAATACCGAGCGGATACGAGCGTGGGTATATTGGATGAACGGACCCGTGTTTCCGTTGAAATCGATCGATTCTGTCGGATTGAACGTCATGTTCTTGCGCGGATCCACTTTCAGAATGAAGTATTTCAATGCGCCCAAACCTACGGTTCTTGCGATCTCATACGCTTCTTCCGGCGTGCAGCCGTCCAGTTTTCCGAGCTCTTCGGATGTTTCTTTCGCCGTAGCGATCATTTCGGCCATCAGGTCGTCTGCATCCACTACCGTTCCTTCTCTGGATTTCATTTTTCCTTCCGGAAGCTCTACCATTCCGTATGAGAAGTGAACCAGGTCTTTGCCCCATTTGAAGCCCAGACGGTCGAGCAGGATCGCCAATACCTGGAAGTGGTAGTTCTGTTCGTTCCCCACCACGTAAACCATTTTGTCGATCGGATAATCCTGATAACGCAATTTGGCCGTACCGATATCCTGAGTCATGTATACCGAAGTGCCGTCGCCGCGAAGCAGTAGCTTGTGGTCGAGACCTTCCGGAGTCAGGTCGGCCCAAACCGATCCGTCTTCTTTCTTATATAAAAGGCCTTTTTCAAGCCCTTCGACTACTTTTTCTTTCCCTTCCAGGTAAGTCTGAGATTCGTAGTAGATCTTGTCGAAATCTACTCCCATCATCTTGTAGGTTTCGTCGAATCCTTCGTATACCCAATGGTTCATCATTTCCCACATCGAGTAAGTTTCCAGATCGCCCGCTTCCCACAAACGCAACATTTCGCGTGCTTCCGCCATCAGCGTAGATGCGGCTTCCGCCTCCTCTTTGCTCATGCCTTTCGATTGAAGCTCCGCCAGTTCCGCTTTGTAGTGTTTGTCAAACAACACGTAGAAGTCGCCGATCAGGTGATCGCCTTTCTTTCCGGTCGATTCCGGCGTGCATCCTTCTCCCCATTTCTTCCATGCCAACATGGATTTGCAGATGTGGATACCGCGGTCGTTGACGATATTGGTCTTCACCACCTTGTTGCCGTTGGCTTTCAGGATCTCGGAGATACTGAACCCGAGCAGATTGTTGCGCACATGGCCCAGGTGAAGCGGTTTGTTGGTGTTGGGTGATGAGTATTCGATCATTACCAACGGAGAGTTGTCGTCTGCCTGGCAGATGCCGAACTCGTTCGTATTGTTGACGCGGTTGAGGATTTCGATCCATACAGCCGGCGCGATGGTTAGGTTCAGGAACCCTTTGATGACGTTAAACCCGCTGATCGCGGATTCGTTCGCCTTCAGGTATTCGCCGATTTCATTCGCTGTCGCTTCCGGATTTTTCTTTGAGATCTTCAAAAAAGGGAAAACGACCAAGGTCAGGTGTCCTTCGAATTCTTTTTTCGTCTTCGACAACTGGATCTGAGCGTCTTCTACTTCGACGCCGTAAAGGGTTGATATCCCTTTCTTTACAGCAGCTGCAAGAGTTTGTTCAATATTCATATCTGTAATTCGCTTGATTTGCTCACTCGTATTTTCTGCAAAGCTAATAAATGTAACCGCTAACTGCGCATTTTATAGAGGGTTATGCGTGTTTTCAGCCTCAGAATCCGATATCGGGTGCCTGGATATTTCGTCATATCTGCCTGACCGATCTGCGTCTTACGGCGTGTGAACGATCGTTAGGAGCCGGGAAAATGTCTGATAACACCCCTTTGAACCCTCGTTTAACCGGCGGTGAATGCGCTCTTTTCAGGCATCGGACGGGTGCGGATCAGGCAGCAAAACAGGTTTGGGCAGGGGGCTAAACCCGGAGATGACGGCATAAAAAAACGGTCAGACCGAACGCCTTGGTTCGGTCTGACCGTCAAATCTATTTGTTCGTGACGAATCTCTTTTTCTTATTTGATCTTGTCGGCAAGATCAACACCCGGTTTGAATTTTACGACACGTTTCGCAGGAATCGTAATTTGCTGTTTCGTAGCGGGATTGATACCTGTTCTTTCTCCTTTTTCAACGGTAGCGAATGTACCGAAGCCGATCAGGCTTACTTTATCTCCGTTTACGAGTGCTCCTTCAACGCTTGTGATGAATGCTTCAAGTGCTTTCTTCGCATCGGTTTTACTCATATCGGCGTTTTCTGCCATCGCGTTGATTAATTCAGACTTATTCATAAGACAACTATTAAGAAGGTTAATGTTATATCGTTTTAATTTCTTAAATATATAAAACAAATATATATATTAATAATTCATAACACAAACAAAAACCCCCACAAAAGTATTATTACTGCCTGATTTTTAGAAATAAAGCGGCGGAAATCCGAAT
>CAMTOW010000353.1 GCA_947074245.1 uncultured Bacteroidales bacterium
GCCAATCGATAGCCACGTCTTTGATGAACTGGAACGCATCCATGAATTGCTCGTAGTGTTCAGGAAGATCCGCTGCCATCTGAAGCGGACTGTACATTGTTACATATAGAGCCAACTGTCTGGCAAGAGTCGTATTCACCTGAGATCCGTTATCCGGATTAAGCTGACGCAAGTCCATTACGAAGATACCCGGAGTATAATCCATCGGGCCACCCATCAAACGAGTAAACGGAAGGATCGTAGTGTGATCCGGACGGTTACCACCGAATGATTCATATTCCGTACCGCGAGCAGACTCGTTACCGATCAAGTTCGGGTATGTACGGCAAAGCCCCGTAGGACGTACCGCTTCATGCGCATTCACCATGATTTTGTATTCAGCTGCTTTTTCAAGCGCATGCTGATAATGGTTTACCATCCATTGTCCGTAGTGATACTCTCCGCGAGGAAGGATATCGCCTACATAACCGCTTTTAACGGAATTGTATCCGTTATCGACCATAAACTGATATGCTTTGTCCATGTGGCGCTCATAGTTACGAGCCGAACCTGATGTTTCGTGATGCATCATCATCTTCACACCTTTTGAAGAAGCATAGTTATGTAGTTCTTTCACATCGAAATCCGGATAAGGAGTGATGAAGTCGAACACAAAATCTTTCGATTTGCCGAACCAGTCTTCCCAACCTTCATTCCAACCTTCAACCAATACCGCATCAAAACCATGTTCCGCAGCGAAATCGATATATTGTTTTACTTTATCTGTATTGGCAGCATGTTTGCCATTCGGTTCTACTTTTGAGAAATCGGTTTCACCCAAACGTACCTGTGGAAGATCAGAATAAGACCAAGTGCTTTTTCCGGTGATCATTTCCCACCATACTCCGATGTATTTTACCGGTTTGATCCATTCTGTATCTTCGTAAGCACATGGCTCGTTCAGATTCAGGATCATTTTAGAAGCCAACACCTCTCTCGCGTCATCACTTACGATTACCGTACGCCATGGCGATTGGCATGGAGTCTGCATATATCCTTTGTTGCCCTGAGCATCCGGTGTCAGATGCGACTGGAATGTGAAGTTGCTATCATCCAAATCCAGGTGCATACATGCGTAATCCTTCAATGCAGCTTCGTGCAGGTTGATATACAAGCCATCGTTTCCTTTCATCATTAGCGATGTCTGTACACCTGTCGGAGAGAATGGAGTCTGTGATGAGTTCGGAGTAACCGCCTCATCCATCATTCCGCGAATCTCAGAAAGGTGAGATGTCTGCGTATCGTATTCCTGAGTATCGTAATCTCCCGGTAACCAAAACGCAAGATGGTCGCCGTTCATTGCGAATTGAGAGCACTCTTCGCTAATTACGAAATATCCCAGATTCGGCTGCTGAGGAAATTCATAACGGAATCCCATCCCGTCGTCATAAACGCGGAAACGGATATTCATTTCACGTCCTGTAGTCGGCTGTTCAAGAGTTACTGCCAACTCATTATAATTATTGCGGATATCTTTTACTTCGCCCCAGATTGGCTGCCAAGTTTCATCGAATGCAGATGTGGTTTCATTTTTTACTTGAAAACCATCTTTCAATAGAATGTCGTTTTTACATTCCAGTCCGAGTTTAGACTTTAGAATTACCGGCTTATTTTTATAGGTTAGTTCGTAGTAAGGTTCACCTTTTTCAGTCAAATTGAAATTCAGTTGAATCTGTCCGTTCGGCGATTTTAAATCTGTTGCAGATAATGAGCATGTCATTGCCATACAACCTAACGTCATGTAAATTTTGTTCATGATATGTTTTTTGTTTAACGATGTGGCAAATATAGAAGACCGAACCCGCAAATAGTTTTATCCAGTAACCATAAAGTAGATAAAGGTAAAGGCCACAAAAGAATAAACACCTAGTTTACTGCATATTAATAACAATACACAAAATTATTCAAGTAGGACATATTGAATTGACTGGAACAATAAAAGAGTCGGTTTAATCGAATAAAAGGATGATTTAATTGAAATCGGATGGTTCTATATACCCTTTTCTCATCAGAAAAAGGAGAAAATCGTATGATTTGCAGAGCAGAGGCGTTAAGCATTTTCCGCGCATCGCATTTTTACACAAATATTAATATTTATAGATGTCAAATCAACACATAATTTACACTTATACTTTCACCTTGTCATATTTTATTGTACATTTGGGGCATCATTAAAAAAATTATTTATCACGAAATGCTTATTGAATAAAATATATTTCTCTTTTAATGAAAAAAATCTATACCATATTATTTCTATCTATCCTTTCTGTCTTTGCTGCTGCATCAGAAAACAAAACACGCACGCATATCCCCGAATGGCAAAACGAAAAAGTTCCGTCTGTCGGACGTGAATATCCTCGCACGTCGTTCGTAAACCATACCGAAGCGAACAGCACCTTATCCGACTTTAATAATTCGCCGTTTATTCTGTCCTTGAACGGTAAATGGAAATTCGAATGGATGACTCCGGTCGAATCCAAACCGGCAGGTTTTGAAAAAACGACGTTCGACGATAGCGGTTGGAATGAGATCTCAGTTCCGGCAAACTGGGAAGTGAACGGATATGGAACAGCTCTTTACACCAATCACCCTTACGAATTTTGCCCTTCGGCACCAACGCCACCGGCTCTACCGGCACACAACCAACTCGGATTATATCGAAAAAAGATAACTATTCCAGAAAACTGGAACGGTCGCAGAATCTTTTTGCATTTGGCGGGTGTCAAATCGGGATGTTATGTTTACATCAACGGACAAAAGATCGGATACAGTGAAGATTCAAAGAATCCGGCCGAATATGATATTACACCTTATATAATAAGGAATCAGGAAAACATAATCGCTCTAGAAGTTTACAGATGGTCGACCGGTAGCTACTTGGAGTGTCAGTACTTTTGGCTCATCATCTTTATTGAACGCGACTTATCTCTTTTGTCGCAACCTGAACTGTCGTTTTATGCTTTCTCGATCCGTCAGTATCTTGACTCACCGTATCCCCACTTTCTTTTCTGTTTTGATCTTCTACACTCAAATACTCCCTTCTCATACACGTAAGGATTCATCTCTTACTAATTCAAAAAATGCGGAAACACCGTTGCTTCGTCATCTCACATCCGAACAGCACCCGTCT
>CAMTOW010000354.1 GCA_947074245.1 uncultured Bacteroidales bacterium
ATCTATCTGAGGAGCTTCGCCCGAGAAGAATTTCTCAAGTTTGGCAGCCAATTCAGGATTTGCAGCAGCCCATTTTGCTTGCTCTGCTTTCTTTTCAGCTGCGATTTTAATCAATTCAGCTTCACGGTGAGCATATAATTCTTTTGTTTCAGAGAAGATTTGGAACGGTTGTTCCGGATTACCGCCGAGGTTGGCGATGGTTTTAGAGAAGGATGCGCCGGCAGCCGACAAGGGCTGTCCGTGTGTCGAACATTTGCGTTCGTATGATTCGCCGTTATCACCAACGGCACCTTTACCCATTACGGTTTTACCGATAATCAGAGTAGGTCGTTTTGTTTCTTTGTTGGCTGATTCCAACGCGAAGATCATTTCCTGTGCGTCACTACCGTTTACAGTGATTACATTCCATCCCCACGCTTCATATTTTTTTGCGGTGTCTTCTTTCGTTACCGCGTCTGTATCTGTAGACAGCTGAATGTCATTGCTGTCGAAGAACATGATCAGGTTGTTTAGTCCCAGATATCCGGCGATACGTCCGGCTCCTTGAGAGATTTCTTCCTGGATACCACCGTCAGAGATGAAGGCATAAGTTTTATGGCTCATCCAGTTTCCGAAGCGAGCTGCCAAGAAACGTTCTGCGATTGCCGCACCTACAGCCATGGCATGACCCTGACCCAGAGGCCCGGATGTGTTTTCCACACCACGTTTTACATCCACTTCGGGGTGTCCCGGTGTTACACTGCCCCACTGACGGAAATGCTCAAGATCCTCCATCGAATATTTACCCGTACATGCAAGTACAGCATAAAGCATTGGCGACATATGCCCCGGGTCCATGAAGAACCGGTCGCGGTTGATCCAATGAGGATCTTTCGGATCATAAACCAGGAACTGTGAATACAGTACATTTGTAAAGTCGGCACCTCCCATTGCGCCACCAGGGTGACCGGATTTAGCCTTTTCAACCATTGCGGCTGCGAGTATACGAATATTATCCGCCGCTTTGTTTAATGAAGATATCTTGTCCATGTGATACGAGAATTTTCACAAAGATAATAACTTTCTTTATTTTTAGGAATTAACTCTTTGCGCGTAACACATTATAAGGAGTAAAAAGACTCTTTATAAATAAAGCGACGGATAACGGATCGTTATCTTTTCGGGAAATTAAAAGGGATTATTTTGAAAAACTGTACGTTTCTTTTTTCAGTTTCGCCTGATAATCATCCGAGAGCATATAAAAATAGGCTCCTTTGCGAGAATGGCGTTTGTCTTTCTCGTCGAGTCGGTTCAATATTTCGAGCGATAAAACTTTTTTTCTGAAATTTCTTTTGTCAAGCGCTTCGCAATAGAGCGCTTCGTATAAGGATTGAAGTTGGGTAAGTGTAAATTTCTCCGGAAGCAGGTTGAATCCGATGGCAAAAGCCGATGCTTTACGACGCAGAAGCGCCATGGCGTCGTCGACCATTTGTTTGTGATCGAAAATCAGATCCTGGCATTCGCTTAGCGGAATCCATTTGGCATCATATCGGGTGAGTAGTTCTTCATCGTAGTCTTCCAGATTGATAAGGGCGAAATAGGTTACCGATATTACGCGTGCCGCCGGGTCGCGGTGAATGGCTCCATAGGTAGCCACTTGTTCCATATACAGGTTTTCGATTCCGGTCAGTTTGTTGAGTACGCGTTTAGCAGCATCTTCGACGCTTTCGTCGGATTGTACGAATCCTCCGATCAGTGAGGGTTTTCCTTTTTCCGGTTCGATCGCACGTTTGAATGTCAATAGACGGATCTCTTTGTTGGTGAATCCGAATACGATGCAATCTACCGCAACCAGAAACCGGTCGGAGTGTGAATAGGTGTTCAGAATAGACATGGACAGATCTTGTATTTAAGGAAAAAGGGGATTGAAGTGTATTCAACCCCCTTTTTTTATTTAAGAATAATGTGTCAAATTGTGGAGGCGGTTATGCCAGACGGCGTGATCCGTCGCTGATTTTTACAGGGTAAACTTTGGGCGATACGCCGAATTTTTCTGTAAAGCGGGCAATAGCCGTTTCGATAAAATGATCATATTTATCTTCAGGAACCAGGTTGATCGTGCAGCCGCCGAATCCGCCGCCCATGATGCGCGAACCGGTTACACCACATTCTTTCGCGATTTCATTCAGGTAGTCAAGCTCTACGGTACTTACTTCATACAGTTCGCTCATTCCTTTGTGTGTCGCGTAGATGTTTTTACCAACCGTTGCGTAATCTCCTGCTTTCAATGCGTCGCAAGTGCTCACCAGACGGCTGTTTTCTTCGATCGCGTAAGTAGCACGCATGAAGTCTTCCGCGCTGATCTGATCTTTCACTTCTGCAAGCATCTCCAACGTAGCGTCTCCAAGAAGTTTCACTTCAGGATGATTTTTCGCGATAGCCGCCGCTGCGTTTTCACAAGACTGACGACGTTTGTTGTAAGGAGAATCTACCAGTTCGTGTTTCGTTACCGAGTCCATCAAAACTACTTTGTAACCTTCCGGATTGAACGGAACGTATTCATATTCCATTGTGCTGCAATCCAAACGGATCAAGTGTCCCTCTTTTCCGAAGATAGAAGCGAACTGGTCCATGATACCGCAGTTTACGCCACAATAGTTGTGTTCTGTTTTCTGTCCGATCAAAACAAGTTCTTTTTTGTCGAAACCAAGGTTGAACAATTCGTTCAAACCGAAGGCATACGTGCTTTCAAGCGCTGCTGAAGAAGACAAACCTGCTCCCAAAGGCACATCGCCCGAGAATACGGTGTTGAATCCTTTAACGTCAGCACCACGTTTGATCATTTCACGGCAAACACCGAAGATATATCTGGCCCAACTCTGAGACGGAGCGTCCTCTTCGTTCAATCCGAATTCAGCGTAATCATTTAGGTCGATCGAGAATGCTTTTACTTGATTCGTACCGTTTGGTTTGATTTCAGCAAGCATCCCTTTGTCGATCGCGCCCGGCAATACACAACCACCATTGTAGTCGGTGTGCTCGCCGATCAGGTTGACGCGGCCCGGAGAGAAGAACAAAGCTCCCTCTTCGTTGAAAAGTTCTTTGAATTTATTTCTTACGATTGACTGTTCCATCTTTATGTGTTTTTTATAGGTTATTACAAGTATGCCCGCT
>CAMTOW010000355.1 GCA_947074245.1 uncultured Bacteroidales bacterium
AGGGCGGTCGTAAACATCCGGATCAGAAGATGATTCCCGTCAATACGAAGAATATTCTCTTTATTTGCGGAGGTGCGTTCGACGGTATCGAAAAGAAAATCGGTCAGCGCTTGAATACGCGTGCCGTAGGATATTCGGCTGGTAAAGACCATAAGGAAGTAGATCGCGAGAATCTGCTTCAATACATCACTCCGACCGATCTGAAATCGTTTGGTTTGATTCCGGAAATAATCGGTCGTTTGCCGATATTGACTTATTTGAATCCGCTTGATAAGGATACGCTTCGCCGTATTCTTACCGAACCGAAGAATTCGATCATCAAACAATATATCAAACTCTTTGAGATGGATCAGGTCGAACTGATCTTCGATGAGGATGTTTATGATTATATCGTGGATAAAGCGATGGAATTCAAACTCGGAGCTCGCGGATTGCGCTCAATCGCAGAAAGCATTATGATGGATGCGATGTTTGAAATGCCTTCGACGCAGGAAAAGAAACTGCATATCACTTTGGAATATGCCAAAGAAAAGTTAGGGAAAGCAAATATGGACCGGCTTCGTCAGGAATAAAAGATTGATACACATCTAATTGAAGGCGGTGGTATTTAAGAATAAAATAATCTTAAATTGTTATGTATTATTGAAGTTCTATATAACTTTGTTTGAAGCAAATAGAACATCGGTATTTGGAAAATACCACTGCTGAAAATCATTTTTTGTTGTATGATAAAATCGATAAATCTAACTGAAGGATTAAAGAAGCACTTCGGTTTTGATACGTTTAAAGGTAACCAGGAAGAAATAATCGCAAATCTGATGGAAGGTAACGATACGTTTGTATTGATGCCTACGGGTGGTGGTAAATCACTTTGTTATCAGTTGCCCTCATTATTGATGGGGGGAACCGCGATCGTTATTTCCCCGCTGATCGCCTTGATGAAAAACCAAGTGGACGCTATGAGAAATTTCAGTGAGGATGACGGTGTTGCTCACTTTATAAACTCATCTCTAAACAAGGCTGCCGTAGATCAGGTTAAGAGAGACATTCTTTCAGGAAAAACCAAATTGTTGTATGTTGCTCCCGAATCTTTGACTAAAGAAGAAAACATAGAGTTTCTAAAACAAATCAAGATCTCTTTCTATGCGGTCGATGAGGCTCACTGTATATCGGAATGGGGACATGATTTCCGACCGGAATACCGTCGTATTCGTCCCATCATCAACGAAATAGGCCAACGGCCATTAATTGCACTCACTGCGACGGCAACGCCCAAAGTGCAACATGATATACAAAAAAACCTCGGTATGTTGGATACCCGGGTTTTTAAATCTTCTTTCAACCGTTCGAATCTATACTATGAAGTAAGACCAAAAACCAAGGATGTAGATAAGGATATCATCAGGTTTATAAAATCTCAACCTGGTAAATCCGGAATTATTTATTGTCTGAGTAGAAAGAAAGTAGAAGAGTTGGCAGAGATCCTGCGGGCGAATGGAGTGAATGCTCTCGCTTATCATGCAGGGATGGATTCGAGTTTAAGATCACAAAATCAGGATTCTTTCCTTTTGGAAAAAGTCGATGTGATCGTTGCGACGATCGCCTTCGGAATGGGAATTGACAAACCCGACGTCAGATACGTAATCCATTATGATATTCCGAAAAGTTTGGAGGGATATTATCAGGAAACAGGTCGTGCCGGACGAGACGGTGGAGAAGGGCGATGTATCGCTTTTTATTCTTATAAAGATCTTCAGAAACTCGAGAAATTCATGCAGGGCAAACCGGTAGCCGAACAAGAAATAGGCCGGTTGTTGTTGCTTGAAACCGCTGCATACGCAGATTCTGCAATATGTAGACGTAAATCGTTGTTACATTATTTTGGTGAGGTCTATCATGAAGAAAATTGTGGAAATTGTGACAATTGTTTAAACCCCAAAAAACAAGTGGAAGCTAAAGATTTATTGAGTGCGGTTATTGAAACAGTAATCGCTTTGAAAGAAAAATTCAAATCTGATCACGTTATTGACGTAATAATGGGTAAGGAAACCGAAGAAGTGAAATCTTATAATCATGAAGATTTAGATCTGTTCGGTTGTGGTCAGGAAGAAGATGAGAAAACATGGAATACGGTGATTCGTCAGGGTCTTATCGCCGGGTACCTGGATAAAGATATTGAAAATTACGGATTGCTGAAAGTAACCAAAGCGGGTCAGCAATTTCTGAAAAAACCGGTTTCTTTCAAGATCGTAGAAGATGAAGATCTGGAAGAAGAGGTTGATGAGACACAGATCAAAGCTGCCGGATCTTGTGCTGCCGATGAGAGTCTTTTCAATATGCTGAAAGACTTGCGTAAGAAGCTTTCTAAGAAACTGGAGTTGCCTCCGTATGTAATCTTTCAGGATCCTTCATTGGAAGCGATGGCAACGACATATCCGGTAACAATGGAAGAGTTGCAGAATATTCCCGGAGTTGGAGCCGGAAAGGCAAAACGTTATGGTGAGGAGTTTTTGAAACTCATCAAAATGCATTGCGAAGAAAATGAAATCGATCGTCCGGAAGATTTGCGCGTACGTACCGTAGCAAATAAATCGAAAATGAAGGTTTCAATCATTCAAGGCATCGACCGTAAGATTGCTCTTGATGAACTTGCTGATTCGAAAGGTTTGGAATTTTCAGATTTGCTGGATGAGATCGAAGCGATCGTCTTTTCGGGAACCAAGATCAATATTGATTATTTCCTGTATGAGATAATGGATGAAGATCATATTCTCGATATATTCGATTATTTCAAAGAAGCGGAAACGGATAATATCGAAGATGCTTATCAGGAATTAGGTCGGGAATTTACAGAGGAGGAGATACGTTTGGTTCGTATTAAATTCCTTTCGGAAATGGCCAATTAATCCCTGTCATATAGAAAAGAAAAAACAGACAGAGCGGATTCATTCGAATTCGCTCTGTCTGTTTTTTTATGATGCGGAAGGTATAGAATCTGCTTAAACCTTTCGGGAGCAACAGAGGACGTCGTTCCTTATTCGAAGAGGTATAATTCTCTAAACATCGAGAACGGGAATTCATCCTCGCTGATATGTATTCCTTATTCGTAGAGGTGTTATTCTATAAACATCGAGAACGGGAATTCATCCATG
>CAMTOW010000356.1 GCA_947074245.1 uncultured Bacteroidales bacterium
CGGCAACGAAGATCGATACCGGAATTTCCCATGTGATGATCTTTTTCCAAAGCATATAAGCGAAACCAAGCAAAAGAGCAATGGCAGAAACTTCTCCCATTGACCCTGGTATGTTACCTACAAATAGATCGCAAAGATTCACAGAATACTCGCCTCCAGTTTTGATCGCTTCTTTGATTAAAGCAAGAGGTGTGGCACCCGTTTCAGCATCCAGATAAGCCGTATACTGCTGTGGAAGAGGCCAAGACGTCATCTGAACCGGGAAAGAGATCAAAAGGAATACTCGTCCGACCAAAGCCGGATTGAAGATGTTGTTTCCCAATCCGCCGAATGATAGTTTGCCTACACCGATCGCAACCAATGCTCCGATCAAGATGATCCAGATAGGAAGATTGGACGGTACGTTGAAAGCCAATAATACACCGGTCAATAATGCAGATCCGTCGCAGATCGTCGGTTTCTTTCCAAAGACGAACTTTTGGATCAGATATTCAAAAAGTACGCATGCCGCCGCCGAAGTGACCATGACGATCAATGATCCCAGTCCGAAATAGAACAGAGAAACCAGAAATGCAGGTATCAGCGCGATCAGCACACCATACATCGCTCCGCTCACAGTATTTCCGCTGTGGATATGAGGCGATAATGATACGATTAATTTTTTATTCATTGTTTTTCCTAATTACAGCGTTATTTTTTCGGTGCGTTTGACGCGGCGCGCGCACGGATGATTCCACCTACTTTTCCTTTACCCAAACGGATATAATCGAGTAGCGTACGGTTGGACGGGCATGTATAGCTACATGAGCCACATTCGATACAATCCATGATACGGTTTGCTTCCGCTTCGTCATACATGGCCAGTTCGCTAACTCGCATCAGATAGGTCGGATTCAATCCCATCGGACATACATGTACGCATTTCGCGCAACGGATACAATCTACCATCTCTTTGCGGCGAGACTCCAGATCTTTCATGATCAGGATACCCGAACAACCTTTTACGACTGTCGCATCGATCGTCGGCATCGCTTTACCCATCATCGGACCGCCCGAAATCACTTTACCCGTATCTTCCGGAAGACCGCCGGCCGCGTCGATCAGCTGTTTCATCGGTGTTCCCACACGAGCCAGGAAGTTTGATGGCGTAGCAAGGGATTTGCCCGTTACGGTTACCACACGTTCGAAAAGCGGCTTGTTTTTCTGTACGGCTTCATAAACCGCATAAGCCGTACCGACGTTCTGAACGACAGCCCCTGTGGAGATCGGAAGAGCTCCGCTGGCAACCTGACGACGAATCGTCGCATCGATCAATTGTTTTTCACCCCCCTGCGGATATTGCACCTTCAGAGCTTCTACGGTGATTCCTTCATATTTGGCTGCGATACCCGACATCAGGCTGATCGCATCTTTTTTATTGTTTTCAATTCCGATGATCGCCTTGTTTACCTGAACGGCTTTCATCAAGATCTGCACACCTACCATGATCTCTTCCGCTTTTTCAAGCATCAGCTGATGGTCGGAAGTCAGATAAGGTTCACATTCTACGGCATTGATGATCACCACGTCCGCTTTCGATCCCGGAGGTGGCATCAGTTTCACATGAGTCGGGAAGGTAGCACCTCCCAAACCTACGATTCCGCATTCTTTGATTCGGTCGACGATCTGTTTGGCATCCAATGCGATCTCGCGAACCAATTCCGGCGAGCGATCAATCGCTTCTTCCCATTCGTCTCCTTCCACATCGATAAATACGGCCGGACGACGATTTCCGCTCGCATCAGCCACATCTTCTATTTTAGCGACTTTTCCTGAAACGGATGAATGGATATTGGCAGATACGAATCCGGTCGCCTGAGCGATCAGAGTACCGGCTTTAACGACATCGCCTTTTTTTACAACAGCCTGAGCAGGAGCTCCGATATGCTGGCCAAGCGGAATAATCACCTGAGCCGGAAGGTTCAGGGTCTCGATCTTTCTGTTGGCAGACAATTTATTTTCGGCAGGATGAATACCTCCCAGACGAAATGTCTTTAACATATAATTCGTGATTAAATGATTTACAATGATGAATTACGCTTTACTCTCCGGAGTATCGTTTTTCGGAGTTTCCGGTTTCACTTCCGTTGCTTTCGGAACCTCTTTTTCTGCCGGTTTCGGAGCTTCGGGTTTTACCGCCTCCGCTTCGGTTGAAGCGGCTTTCGGTGCTGCCGGTTTCGGTTTCTCTGCTCCATCCGCAGCCGGTGCGGCCGGACGTTCTTTCTTCGGAGGGAAATTAACGGCGTGAATAGCGCCAGTCGGACATACGTCTACGCATTTACGACACAGTTTGCATTTGTTGAAATCGATGTAAGCCAAGTTGTTTTCGATGGTAATAGCATCAAACGGACACTCCTTCATACATTTTCCACAACCGATACATGCGTTCGAACAAGCTTTGCGGGCAACTCCGCCCTTATCTTTGTTTACGCAGCTAACGAATACGCGACGATTGTTTTTGCCTTTCAATCGAAGTTGAAGAAGCATTTTCGGACAAGCTTTCACACAGCTTCCGCAAGCGGTACATTTATCCTGATCCACTTCCGGCAGTCCTGTTTCGGGATTCATGTGGATCGCATCGAATTCGCATGAAACCACACAATCGGCTAGACCGATACAACCGAACGTACATCCGGTTGCTCCGGCATACGTGTTGGCTGCGATCGCACAACTCTTCGCTCCGTCATAGTCGCTTGTGCGCGGGCGTGCGGCGCATGTTCCGTTACAGCGCAAAACGGCAACTTTCGGATCGGCAGCTATTGCCTCGCGACCCAGGATTCCCGCTACGGCTTGCATAACCGGAGCGCCTCCTACCGGACAGTTCAATCCCTCAAGCGTATCCGCTTTGACGCAGGCGTCGGCAAACCCTTTACAGCCGGGATAGCCGCAACCACCGCAGTTGGCCTGAGGTAGCACTTCATCTACCTGACCGATGCGCGGGTCTTCATAAACATAGAATTTCTGTGCCACAAAATAGAGGATCACAGCACCTATGGCTCCGATTACACCAAGAACGGAAGAGCGTCGTGTAGGGAAAGAGGGTTAAGGTGAGTGTAGACACCGGCGGCCGCCGGTACCCTGACATACGTATGCTCC
>CAMTOW010000357.1 GCA_947074245.1 uncultured Bacteroidales bacterium
TTCTTTATTGGCATTCAACGCGATCAGTTCCGCTTCTACGGCCGAAAAACTAACATTCGTATTGAGATAGTTGTATTCTGTTGCCGCGCCCGCATCTTTTTTGATACCGGTTTGTTCCAGCATTTTCTTATAATCGTTGAGTTGTTCGGTCTTTATCAATATGGAATGACGGGCGAATGCGGTTTGATAATAAGAGCGTATCCCTTCAACCAATAAGGATTGCATCGTCTGACGTTTCTGGATTTGTGCGATCTCTTTGCGTATGCGTGATTCCTCTACTTTGGATTTGTTTTTGCCAAAATCCCAGATCAATTGATTGATGGAAACTCCGAATGTAAGATTATGATGCGAGTTGATATGTATCGTTTTCTCATTCATATCGAGTTTGGAGATCGGGTCTAACCAAAGATAGGATGCTGTTCCCGAAATGGATGGCAAATAAGTCGATTTGCTGATCGAAAGATTCGATTCGGCGATACGGATCGCCTCTTCAGCTTGAGGAATAGACGGATAGGTTTCCAGAATACGATTCAAAACCTGATTCAATGTAAGCGTATCATTGGATGGCTGAGCGCAAATCGGAATTATATAAATAAAGAGAGTCGCTATTGTGGCAAATATTGATTTCATCTTTTCTTTTGTTTGGAGGTTAAAAACAAGACCGGTATGATTGCAAGCGCGGCGAATAGGCATCCGATGAGGAAGTCATCGCCGAGTCCGCTTATATATGCTTCTATATTCAAATGATTGGTAACGTAATCCTTTGCATGCGATATTGCTTCGTTGTGGTTTACGGATCCGTTGCGTTGGAAATAATACTGAAGGTTGTTGATGGTTTCCGTATATTTCTCACCGGTGAAATTCAATGCTTCCGAATAGCGTTCGGAATGGAATTGTCGGCGTTGATGAAGCAAATAGGTGAATATGGCAACACCGAAGCTACCCCCGATCTGTCTCATGATATTCGTTATACTCGAAGCGTGAGGCATCAGTGGGATACTGACGTTCTTAAGCGCGATCGTAAGTAGGGGCGGATATAAGATTCCCATTCCCGCGCCTCGGAAGATCAGGCTTCGTAAGATATATGCGTGATCTGTCTGATAGGTGAACCCATTATTCATATAAAAGCTATACGACAATAAGGCAAGTCCCGTTATGATGATATATCTCGGATCGATGATTTTGCAAAGTTTCCCGGCGATTGGGGATGATACTGCCTGAATAATCCCGACGGGGAGAAACACCAAACCAGCCTCATAGGCCGAATAGCCTAAGGTGTCTTGCATATACAGCGGAATGAGGAACGTGCTTCCGAACATGGCCGTTCCGAAAATGAAGATCACAATATTAGACATTGCGAAATTCTTGTCTTTGAAAACACTGAGCTCAATCAGCGGCTCACTCGTATTCAATTCATGATAGAGAAAGTAAATGAAACTGACAGCCGCGATCCACATACAGCCCATTACCACCGGGCTGCTCCAACCGGAGGGATTGGTCGAGGAGTTCACCTGAGACAATCCGAAAAGAAAGACGGGCAGGAACAAAGACGATGAAATGAAACCGAGCCAATCGAATTTCGTTTTATTCGTTAGTGTGTATTGACGTTGAACGGCAAACGTGAATATGATGCAGAATATACCGATCGGGATGTTTACATAAAATATATAGTTCCAATTGAAATTATCTACCAGATAACCTCCGATCATGGGTCCGAAAGAAACGGATGCAGCCGTAGCGATTGCCCAAAAGCCCAATGCGGTACCTCGTTCTTCCGGTGGAAAAACGATTGAAACGATCGACATACCTACCGGCATCAACAGTCCGCCGCCGATACCTTCTATCACACGCCAAAATACCAGTTCGTTAATAGACGTGGAATTTCCGCACATAAAAGATCCGATCGTGAAAATGGCAAGAGCAAATATGAATACGTTCTTATAGCCGAACCGATTGGAAAGCCAACCGGCAATCGACAATACGGTTGCCATCGAAAGCATATATCCGGTCAGTATCCATTCGGCACTGTTCATAGATGCCCCCAACGTCCCCATGATTACCGGTAACCCAGTGTTTACTACCGTAGCGTCGAGTACGGCCATAAAGGTGGTGATCATGATGTTGACCAGGATAAGCCATTTGTATGCTCCCGATTGAGACGGTGTCGTATATGTTTGAGGTTCACTCATCTCTACTTAATCCTTTATGATCTTGACATTGGCAGACATTCCAGATACGAGTTTTACTTTTGCTTTCTCGTTTTCATCTCCTTCAATTCGGTCAATTGAAATTTTGATCGGAATACGTTGTGTGACCTTGGTATAATTACCCGATGCGTTGTTTGGTGGCACCAGTGCAAATTCCGAAGCTGTATTATCGCCGATGTAATAGATCTTACCGTAAAATGTCAGCTTTTTATAGGCATCGAGAGTGAATTTGGTTTCTTGTCCTAAGTAGATATTGCTGAATTTGGTTTCTTCCAAAAATACGGCTACCCAAATTTGGTTTCCTTTATTCAACGTAAATACCGTCTGTCCGGCATCGACCATATCACCCGGTAAAACCCATCTTTTTCCGATAATTCCGGCAGCGGGGGCAGTTACCCGATAATATGATAAATCGGTATTCATCGTTTCGACGTTTGCCAAAGCGGCTTCGGCTGATTTAACTGATGCGTCGATATTCGCTTTAGACGATAATATCCGGTTTCGTGCGATCTCAACGGAAACGGCAGAAGCTTTCCAGTTTTCCTCTAAGGTTTGGTAGGTTTCCAAAGGTATCGCATTTCCTTCATATTGGATTTTTGCTCTTTCATAGTTTTTCCGACTCAACTGTTCGGCAAGAACCGATCTTTCCAAATTCCGTTTCGATTCTTCATAGTTGATTCGATTCACCTCCGTTTCAGCCATCAGTTGCTGATATTGCGCTTCCGCTTCCCGTCTGCGAGAAACGACAGAAGTACTTTCTATATCAAAGAGCGGTTCCCCTTCGGCAATCGTATCGCCTTCTTGCACATAAAGCTTCGTGACAAGACCGCTCACCTGAGGCGCTACTGCGATACGGTAGGTATCCAGGTTCGCATCATCCGTACTAACATATTTTTGGTAGTT
>CAMTOW010000358.1 GCA_947074245.1 uncultured Bacteroidales bacterium
TCGATGGAGTCTCCTTGCTCGGAGCTTCCACGTCAAGACGCAATCCCGCATCCTTCACGGCTTTGGCCGTTGTAGGACCGAAACATCCGATCTTGATATCTTTCTGCTCGAAGTTCGGGAAGTTTTTCAACAAGGAGTTGATTCCCGACGGGCTGAAGAATACCAACATGTCGTAGTCGAATTTCTCTTCCGGTTTGAAATCGTTGCTGACGGTGCGATACATCACGGCTTTCGTAAAATCAATGTTGCTTTTCGAAAGGAGTTGTGTCTGCTCGTCGTTGTGCACATCCGAAACAGGAAGCAGGTACTTTTCGTCGGAATGTTTGTTGATGGATGTCATCAGATCATCCAGCTTACCGGTGTTTCCGAAGAAGATTTTACGTTTTCTGTAAACAATGTATTTCTGCAGATACAGAGCGATCGACTCTGTCAGACAGAAATATTTCATGGTGTCAGGTACCGTAATACGTAACGATTCGCACAACTGAAAGAAATGATCAATAGCCGTACGAGCCGTAAAAATTACTGCCGTATGATCCAAAATCGAAACTTTCTGTTGTCTGAATTCTTTGGCATTGACTGATTCCACCTTGATGAAAGGGCGGAAATCCATCTGTACACCGTATTTATCGGCAATGTCGAAGTAAGGTGACTTTTCTGAACTTGGTTTCGGCTGTGAAACCAAAATTTTCTTAATTTTCAAAGCTAAACAAGTTTGAGTTCTACAAAACTAAACACTTGAAATAAGCCCTTATAGATCACGAATAAAGGTGCTATTTCGAGAGTGCAAAGGTACAAAATAAGGTAAATCAAACTATAAAATCCGTTGAAAAAAATCTTAAGCCCTTTGTAAATAAAGATTATTCTTGTTATGAAATATACACAACAGATAATAATAATAAAAGTTTTAAGGGGCATCGGGTGATAAATAGCAATTAAAACCGGGCAAAAGAGGAGCAATCCTCTAATGGCTGTAATGCTGGTGAACGAATAGGTCCACGAAGACGTGTACGACTTATAGGCGAACACGTACCCGATCAGTTTATAGATTGAAAATTGGAGCAGATAATAACAGATGCATCCCGCGGCGAAGGTCCCGATGACGGGCAAAACTTCGTATCCGGAAATGATCGTGGGGATCCGTTCGTGAAAGATCAGATAGAGTATCGTCCCTTCCAGTAAGAAGGTCTGGAGGAGCAGAACGAGTTTGAGACGTACGACGCCTACGTTGTTCTTGGAGATGAAAGCGGTTCGCTCCGTCCCCGCTCCGAAAATCGAATAGAGGATCTGAGCCATCTGTTTCGATGCGGTACGGTAGGTGAGCGCTACCAGGATGAAGCAAGACAGAATGATTCCCGAGATCCAGGTATTATTGCCCGGACCCGCGGCAAGCGGAATCCCTTTCACACCAGTTACGGCCGAAGTATAGGGCGCAAGCTGATTTTCCAGATACGGTATGCGCGCCTCGGTTTGAGGATAATCGGCGAACGCATCCGGAAAGATGGCTGGTGTAAAAGGCTTTTGTATCGTTTTCAAAACTGGGTTTTATGTTCGGTTTGCTCAGATGGCTGCAAATTTACGCGGATTTTCTGAAAACTGCACCGAAGTATACAGCATTTCGATCGCTTCCTGCGGAGTTTGCGCTACCATCCACATATCTGCGTGTTCCGGACGCATGAATGTTTTATCCACCGCCTGCTTCAACATTTCGATCAGCGGATTATAATAACCGTCGATATTGAGGATCACGATCGGGTTGAAATACAAACCGAGTTGTTTCCAGGTGATGATCTCAAGCAGCTCTTCCAGCGTTCCGCATCCTCCCGGCATGGCGATCACGGCATCGCTGTGTTCCGCCATCAGGGCTTTGCGCTCGTGCATCGAGTCGGTCAGGATCAGATCGGAAAGGTTGGGATGATACCATCCCTCCTCATACATGAATCGCGGTATGATTCCTTTTACCGTACCACCCGTTTCAAGGACACTGTCGGCCAAAGCTCCCATCAGTCCTTTTCTGCCGGCACCGCATACGCATTGCAGGTCGTTTTCAGCCAAAAGGCGACCGAGTTCGCGGGCTGCCTCAAAAAATGCCTTATCTATCTTGGAGCTAGAAGCACAATAAACACATACGGAGTTTAGTCTCATATCGGATCTGGAAGTTTTAGTTTTCTACAAAAATAATTTTTATTTATTAAAAACATAGAGCGAGCCCCTGAAACTTACCTGCCCGATGCGGCTTGTTCCGTCATTTTGTTCTACATTCATCCCGCTGATAACAAACCCAGTGTTGAAACTTATGAGAAGAATACTGATAACGGGCGCTACCGGATTCGTAGGTGCGCATCTGCTGATCCGACTGTTGCGCGAAGAGGTACGGATCCGGGCTACCTATCGTTCGGCTGCCGCTTTCGACCAGTTGCGTCTGATCGCGGGTTATTATGGCATGGAGATGTCTTCGCTCTATGAGCGGGTAGAATGGGTAAAAGTGGATCTGCTCGATGCGGTGGCTCTCGACCGGGCTCTTTTCGATATCGACGAGGTGTATCATTGCGCGGCGATCGTTTCATTCTCCTCTGCCGAATCCGATTCGCTCATGCGCACCAATGTGGAGGGAACGCTCAACATCGTCAAAGCGTGTCTGCGTAAGGAGATCGGCAAACTGTGTTACATCAGTTCGATCGGCGCGCTCAACGGAACCAATGAGTCGGGCCGGGTAGACGAGACCTGTTTCGACGCTCCGGAGGGCGGATCGCTTTATTCGCGCTCGAAGCATCTCTCGGAGAAAGCCGTATGGGAAGGGATCGACCAGGGGCTCAACGCCGTGATTCTGAACCCGGGTATCATCATCGGGCCGGGAGATATTACGCGGGGCAGTCTTCGTTTCTTCGATACCGTGCGTCGCGGATTGCTTTTCTACACATCGGGCGTCACGGGATACGTGGATGTGACCGATGTGGCGGAAGCCGCCGTAGCCTGTATGGAGAGCGACCGGTTCAACCGCCGTTTTCTGTTGGTATCCGAAAACTTGAGTTATCGCGAACTCTTGTCTTCCATCGCTTCGGGCTACGGCAAACGGGCTCCTTTTTTGCCTGCCGGAAAACC
>CAMTOW010000359.1 GCA_947074245.1 uncultured Bacteroidales bacterium
TCTATCTGTTGTTCCTTTTTAATAGTATAAATAGTAAATTTATGTTTTAAAAAATAATTAATAATGAACAGTTTAAAAGATCTGCATGAATTATGAAAAGAGCTCTACGAAAGGAACTTAGTTGGAACGACTCCAAGTAAAAAGAGCTACCACACGATATAAAAAACGCGCCTGAACATTAATAAACGGTTGCCTACAACCAACTCGTTTACTCGCGATAAAACAACCGTTTCGAGGCCATTAAACCAGCTTTTACTCGCGATTAAACGGCCGTTAAATGCCGTTTGAACGGATAAAGATCAGGCAGGTAATCTATATTTATCAGTAAGATAGTAATTTTATCGGAACCGGTTTATGATTTCGGCAGACTATAAAATGTGAAAATGATAATTTATACCGATCCGACGATCTGATCTTTGTGATAACCACTCCCCCGAAAGCGCTGGCGGCAAACGGAGATCGACCGAACCGAAAGGACGAGAATCTTGACCAGACAAACCTGAAACAAGGATAGATCACCGCAAAAAACAGGATTCGCAGTTATAAAAAAAAGCATCTTCCTCATCTGCGAAACAGAATGGGAAGATGCTCGATCTTTATTTCTTAAGAATGATTTTTTCTTTTTGGTCGATATTTTTTTTCGATCCGGCGTTTTTTTTCGATCGGGCGGTTTAACCAAGAAATATCCGCATCCTGTTTTTCGACGATCACATCGGGTTTCCGAAAATCAACATCCGGTTTTCAGAGGGAAAAGACCAGCGATCGGAACGTGAGATCGAATAAACCGACGGACGAAGATCAACTGATCAGACTCCAGTCTACCTTTCGGGCGAACATCCGCTCCAACTGTTTTTTCAGAATGAAATTCTCGGGCGAAGCCAAAAGCGGATCCTGATCGATAATCTCGGTGGCCAGGTCGCGGGCAAACTGCAAGATCTGACCGTCTTTGGCCAGATTGGCGATTTTCAGATCGAATGCCACGCCGCTCTGCTGAGTTCCTTCCAAATCACCCGGGCCGCGCAGTTGCAGGTCGGCTTCGGAAATCTCAAAACCGTCGTTGGTCCGCACCATGATCTCCATCCGCTTGCGCGTATCTTCCGACAGTTTGAACGATGTGATCAGGATACAATAAGACTGATCGGCGCCACGCCCCACGCGTCCTCGCAACTGATGCAGCTGAGACAGGCCGAAGCGTTCGGCGCTTTCGATGATCATCACCGATGCGTTGGGCACGTTCACTCCCACTTCGATCACGGTAGTGGCTACCATGATGTGAGCTTCGTGATTGACAAACCGCTGCATCTCGGCATCCTTATCGGCCGGCTTCATCTTGCCATGAACCATGCAGACGGTATATTCGGGAAACACCTCTTTGATCGTCTCAAATCCCGTTTCCAGATTTTTATAATCGAGCTTTTCGTTCTCTTCGATCAGCGGATACACGACATACACCTGGCGCCCGAGTTCGAGCTGTTTGCGCACGGCTCCGTATAACGAGGCTCGGCGGTTGTCGAACTGATGAATGGTCTGTATCGGTTTTCTGCCCGGAGGCAATTCGTCGATCACCGATACGTCCAGGTCGCCATATACGGTCATGGCGAGCGTACGCGGGATAGGCGTGGCGGTCATCACCAAGACGTGTGGCGGATGTACGTTTTTGCGCCAAAGTTTAGAGCGTTGTTCCACCCCGAAACGATGTTGCTCGTCGATGATCACCATTCCCAGGTTGTTGAATTTCACGGTGTCTTCGATCAGAGCGTGCGTTCCCACTACGAAATGAATCGAACCGTCGAGCAGACCTTTGTGAATGTATTCGCGCTGTTTCTTCCGGGTAGATCCCGTAAGCAAAACGATCTCCAGCCCAAGCCCTTCGAGCAGCTTGCGGATCCCCTCGTAATGCTGAGTAGCCAAAATCTCGGTAGGCGCCATCAGGCAGGCCTGAAACCCGTTATCCACCGCCATCAGCATCGTCATCAATCCCACGAGCGTCTTTCCGCTGCCCACGTCGCCCTGAAGAAGTCGGTTCATCTGCTTACCGCTCCCCACGTCGATACGAATCTCCCGGAGCACCCGCTTTTGAGCGCCCGTCAGTTCGAACGGAAGATTCTTTTCGTAAAACGAATTGAAATATTGTCCGATCGACGAGAAAACGAATCCCCCCATCTTTTGCTGACGCAAACGCGAATAGCGCAGGATGTTGAGTTGCAGGTAAAAAAGTTCTTCGAATTTAAGTCGGTATTCCGCCTTGCGAAGCAATTCGGGCGTCTGCGGAAAATGGATATTTTTCAGCGCGTCGGTCAGATAAATGCATTTCGCCTTGGCGATGACATGGGCCGGAAGCGTCTCGGTAAGCGCACCCGGCAGGGATTGGATCAGACTGAATATGATTTTCTGAAGAGCTTTGGAGTTCATAAAACTGCTCTTCATCTTCTCGGTCGTATTGTAGTAGCCTTGCAGGCCGGTAGGTTTGTCGAGTTCCTCATCGACCGGATCCAGTTCGGGATGGGCGATGTTGTATTTTGAGCCGAACACGGCCGGTTTGCCGAACACGGTATAGGTTTCGCCCACCTTATATTTCTCGGCGATGAATTTGATTCCTTTAAACCAAACCAGTTCGATCACTCCCGTTCCGTCCGAAAAGCGGGCGATCAGGCGTCGGCCGGGTCCCTCGCCGATGGTTTCGTACGAAAGGATCTCCCCCTTCAATTGGATATACGGCATCGAGCCGCTGATCTCACGAATGGTGTAAGTGCGGCTGCGGTCGATGTATTTGTACGGAAAATAGTAAAGCAGGTCTTCGGGCGTGCGGATGTTGAGTTCTTTGGCGAACAGATCGGCACGTTTGGGGCCTACGCCCTGCAGATATTTGATATCGCGGTGAGCAAGATCCAGCATTATTCAATTAAAGCTTCAGCAATTAACAAATCAAAGGGAGTAGTAATCTTTATGTTTTCCCGATTGCCGGGGATGGTTCGGATTTTATAACCGGCGGCTTCGAAGACCGAAGCATCGTCGGTAAACGATTTGTCGAAAGGCAACCGGTATGCTTCAGATCGGAAGAGCACACGTCTGAACTCCAGTCACTCCGGAGAATCTCGT
>CAMTOW010000360.1 GCA_947074245.1 uncultured Bacteroidales bacterium
ACTCTTCATCACAATGTGCATCTCGAAGGAATGAGCAATCCAGAACTCTTCTCTCCAACCCTTTCACTCCTTTGCTCTTTATTATTTATTCCACTTCACTTCACTTCACTTCACTTCACTTCACTTCACTTCACTTCACTTCATCTTCATTCTTCATCTCATCTCATCTCATCTCATCTATTCTATTCTCATCTATTCTATTCTATTCTATTCTATCCTATTCTATTCTATTCTATTCTATCCTATTCTATCCTATTCTATTTCGTATTCCCCATTTCGACCCTCCCTTCCCGGTTATCCATTCCCGGCTCTTCATCTTTGCAACCCGGTTGCATCCCGAATGGATTACTTTTGTCGGACAATCAAATTTACATGAATATGAAACATACTTGTTCTTGTCACTGCGGACAAAGTGATTCCGCACAACGGCAAGACGCATCCTGCGATTCATCCTCATTATGGCGCATTTATGCACTCCCCCTTCTGTCTGCCCTGCTGCTGCTCAGTGGGTTGATTCTCGATCATACCGGCTCGACTTGGTTTGCCGACTCGAAAGTACGCCTGGCTTGGTATCTTCTGGCCTTTCTGCCGGTAGGTATCCCCGTATTGAAAGAAGCGTTCGAAAGCATACGACACAAGGATTTCTTCAATGAATTCTCACTGATGTCGATTGCCTGTCTGGGCGCTTTCTACATTGGCGAATATCCCGAAGCGGTAGCAGTCATGCTATTTTATACGGTCGGAGAATTGTTTCAGATGAAAGCGGTCAATCGCGCCCGTCGAAGCATCCGGTCATTGTTGGATCTGCGTCCCGAAACCGCGACCGTGATTCGCGATGCCGTACCGGTCGAAATCAAAACCGATTGTGTCAGCATCGGAGAAACGCTCTTGGTAAAACCCGGACAACGGGTATCCGCCGACGGAGTGTTGATGGAGAACGACGCGTTTTTCAATACCTCCGCTCTTACGGGCGAAAGCGTGCCGCGTCTGATCCGGAAGGGCGAAGAAGTACTTGCCGGAATGTTGGCTGAAGATCGGGTGGTTACGATTCAGGTAACCCGCTTGCCACAAGACAGCGCCTTATCCCGAATCCTGAGCATGGTGCGCGATGCGACCGAACGAAAAGCGCCATCCGAGTTATTGATCCGGAAACTGGCTCGGGTATACACTCCCGTAGTTACAATCTGTGCGGTGCTGATCACCTTCATCCCCTGGATCGTATCGCTGATTCACCCTTCATTTCAATTCGTATTCGACCAATGGCTCTACCGTTCGCTGATCTTTTTGGTGATCTCCTGCCCCTGCGCGCTGGTCGTCAGCATTCCGCTCAGCTATTTCGCGGGCATTGGCGCGGCGTCGCGTCGCGGTATCCTCTTCAAAGGGGGCAATTACCTGGATGCGATCACCGATATCAATACGGTCGTTTTCGATAAGACGGGAACGCTGACCTGCGGCGAATTTGAAATCCGGGCGATTCATCCTCAACCCGACACCGATGCCGAAACATTGGTCCGGCAGATCGGCTCGCTCGAAACGTACAGCAGTCATCCCATCGCCAAAGCCATCGTGGCTTATCTGCGGGATAATAAGATCGAACCGCTTCCGGTTACCGACTGTTCCGAAAAAGCGGGATACGGACTCCGCGCCAAACTGAGCGAAAGCACGCTTCTGGCAGGTAATCTTCCGCTGATGGATTCGGAATCGGTCGAATATCCGGCTCAACTCACCGAACTCGACGATACGGTCGTCTGCCTGGCGGTCGACAATCGTTTCGAAGGATACTTGATTCTGGGCGATCGGCTGAAAGAAGATGCCGTAGCAGCCGTCGCGGGGCTTCGCAAACAACAGATCCAAACGGTCGGAATCCTTTCGGGAGACAAATCGGCACTGGTCGCTTCCGTTGCCCGGCAGGTAGATGCCGATCGGTACAAAGGCGATCTTTTACCGGGCGACAAGCTTGCCGAACTTGAAACGTTGAAAAGCGATCCTACCTGCCGATTTGCCTTTGTGGGCGACGGAATCAACGATGCTCCGGCTCTTGCCATGAGCCATGTCGGCATCGCGATGGGCGGTTTGGGAAGCGATGCCGCGGTCGAAACAGCCGATATCGTGATCCAGACCGATCAGCCTTCGAAAGTGGCGGAAGCGATCCATATCGGAAAAATCACCCGCCGGATCGTGATCTCCAACATCGTTTTCGCTTTCGCCGTAAAATTATTTGTAATTTTATTAGGGGTGTTCGGAATCGCCACGTTGTGGGAAGCCGTATTTGCCGATGTGGGTGTATCCTTGTTGGCGGTATTGAATGCGATCCGAATTCCCCGCCTGATAAAAAACGATTAAACCGATGAGATGAACAACGATCGCTTTGAAATGATGCTTGAGAAAAGGGGAATCAAACCCACCGCCATACGGAATCTGATTCTGAAGACGATGCTCGATACGGATCAAACCGTTTCGATTCCCGATTTGGAAAACAAACTGATCTCGGTCGATAAGTCGACCATATTCCGTACGATCACCCAATTTCTGTCACATAATCTGGTTCATTGCATCGACGACGGTACCGGATCACTGAAATATGCAGTATGTCGGGAAGAATGCGACTGTTCGCTGGCTGACCTTCACTCTCATTTCTACTGCGAATCGTGCAATAAGACGTTTTGTATGCGCTCCCTTCCCGTTCCGGTCGTCGACCTGCCCGAAGGATTCACGCTCCATGGGGTAAATTACGTCATGAAAGGTCTTTGCGACAAGTGCTCCCGCACCAAACGCTGAATGATTCCGGCTTGATCGTTCAGGAGATTTTTCCGCTTACATATTCTCACACATCAAACGCTGAATGATTCCGGACCAAAGCGCCCAGGCGGATTAAACCGATTGAGTATCGAATCCGATTTGATTCCGATATCGCTTCGCACTCGCTGCCTATACTCCGGGGGATGCTCCCGAAAGAATCCGTCACGCAGACGATCGGTATAGGAAAAAACGTCTTGTACGATCCTCGTTGCGGTCAAATCATCATCCCAAAAAGACGATTGGTATGACTAAACAGATTAACGCATCTTTTCATTCCGTTCGGGA
>CAMTOW010000361.1 GCA_947074245.1 uncultured Bacteroidales bacterium
CTCAGGACAACAACATTTGCGTAATTCGTCTGTCTGAAGTTTATCTGAACGCGGCTGAAGCAGCCTATAAATTGGGTAAACAGGATTTGGCCTTGACTTATCTGAACGCGATCGCGGAAAGAGCGAATCCGGAGAAAAGCGTATCGTCGAACGAATTGTCGCTCGAAAGAATCCTGATTGAAAGACGAAAGGAACTGGTCGGTGAAGGGCATGCTTTTTTTGATTATGTCCGCAACCAGAAATCCATAACGAGAAAAGGGGGATGGCATTTACAGTCGATACCGGGCAATGCGGTAACCATCGCACCGACAGACCTGCGAATCGCTCTTCCTATTCCGCAGACGGAGATGGACGCGAATCCGAACATGATACAAAATCCGCGATAAACCGGATGAACAATATCCGGGCAGCTTTTCACACCAATTGATCAATGGCAAGTTTTTTATTGGATGTAAAAAAAAGAGGTATGAATTTTTAATTATGTGTTGTTTTATAACAGCTGTCTGGAAAACCAAGACTCCGGCAAGTGAACGAATCACGAGCCGGAGTCTTTTTTTATATAATCGATATGATCTGATTATGAATTATTATCGAGCGAATTTAAAGGGTTTACCTTGGATATTGAGAAAGAATATACCAGTGGGTAACTGATCGATATACAACGGTTGATCATCGCAGAGAATGCTTTGTAAGGATACTCTTCCGTCAATGGAATAAATGGTTACCGATGTCATATCCGTCACTCCCAGCGAATGTAGATATCCGTGTTTTATGCTGAATGATATTTCGGAATTCGCTTTATCCTTCCGGATGGCATCTTCGATGGAACTGAACGTGATTTTATGAATGTTCTCCAGCGGAAAACTCTCGGATGTTTGATCTTTAAGATGAACGTTTAGATTTGCATTCTCGAAACTGAATCGTTGCATAACTTCGAATTGATAAAGATGTTCTTCACCGGTATTCAAGCTTACATGAACCTTTCGTTGTGCATTCATTCCTGTCGATAGGATTATGAAAATCAAGAATAGGATAGGTTTCATATTTTTTGATTTTAATTATTTGTTAAAAATACGATCGAGAATCTCTTTGTTCGTAAGTTGATTCTTAGTCGTTTGACGCTTCAAAAAGATATCGGTAGCTTTTTTTCGTTGGCGTGACTGAACGGACGGTGTATATGGGAAATCCTCCCAAAGGTCTTCTCCCGTTTCGGGCCAGTATTCATAATAACGAGCCAGTGTGTTTCCGTCGTTGTAGGAGACAAAAATTATAATCGGATTCCAACTGTTCGGTATGTTGTTGAATGATGCCGTACCGTATCCGGTTTCTTTTACCGAAGCGGTTACATCGATTTTGTTGGTTGCGTTTAACGCGATATCCCCTAATGATACGCCTTGGTTGGTTTGATCCCACACATCCGACCATCTGCTGAATTTAGCAACGACAGATTGAGAAACATCTTCAATAGCACCCGCCTGAATTGTAAGCGTAACGTCTTCTTCGGTAACCGTATAGCTGTCGATAACCAAAAACTGTTTATCCGGCGTAACCATCGTACGTTCGAAATCTTGATTGATAAGAATCTGATCTCCTTCACGATCAACTCCGATCAGATAAAGCGTATATGTCTGATTGTCGGGCATCGGCCAGCGGGTCATTACCGAAAACTCGTCTTTTTCCATACGTTGTCCGTAAAGAAACATAAGATGATCGAGGCCTTGGGCTTCGATGAGGCTGTTGACCTTCTCTTTTTGTCCGTATAAAGTATATGCATACAGGATGTTTTCGCTTGCGGACACCTGTGCGCCGACGGATTCAATGTCAATCTCGATATTTTCCAAAGAGATGTTTTCCGAAGAAACGGCGGGGTTGCTCGTTCTGACTGCCACGTCGTAGGCCGGTAAAACGGTTTCACCTTCATAATGCATGGCAAAAACCTGA
Source organism: uncultured Bacteroidales bacterium (assembly GCA_947074245.1). Taxonomy (GTDB): domain Bacteria; phylum Bacteroidota; class Bacteroidia; order Bacteroidales; family JAUNSR01; genus JAUNSR01. The sequence goes on from CAMTOW010000361.1 coordinate 1,942, forward strand.
TAAGGTTGACCTGCGATCACTTCATATAATTTAGACTCATTGAGATTGTATTCGTAATCTTTGCGCAGAAAAGTAGCGGCTCCGGTACTTTTTTCAGCGAAAAAACTCTCGAAAGTCGAATATATAGATGTTCTGACCTCATTTGATTCGGTATTCGGTTCCAGTCCGAAATATTCATTGAGTACATAATTGTAGAATGAAGTCATCATTGCTCCATGTGAATATGGCTTCTGATTGGAGGACGGAATTACCGAATAATAGAAGTAGTTTTTCCCGATTTCACCATCTTTTATGAAGATATTCTTCGCGGGGTCAATATATCCTTCCGGTAATTCGAACGAGATACTGTCAATACCGCTCAGTGAATAAGATTTGATCAGTTGATCGTTTTGCCAGATATGCATTTGATTTTGACCTTTCGAAGGCGTGATCGTCATCAGTAAGATGAGCAGGAATAGTGTTCTGTATAAATATTTCATAATCAGAATTATTTGCTTGGATGAAGATTTTCTTTTCTCGTGCGGACGCGTTCGGCGTTTGTTGCAGACGTTTGGTTTGACAAACTTTTTAAACAGATATTTTGCCGACTCGATTGATTGAATCTCTTTTCAGATGAGCTTTGCGTGTTGTTTCTTTGAAAATCGGAATGTTTGATGATTTGATTTCCGTCTTTATCTATTCCTATCAGATAAAGGGAATAGACAGAATCATCAAATACAGGCCAGCTTTGCGGTGTGTTGAATTGTTCTCGGTTGATCCGTTGTCCGAAAAGAAATACCATATATTCGATCCCTTTCTCTTCAATATATATATCTAAGACCTCTTTGTAACCATATCCCGAATAAATATAATTGATCTCTTCGTCGGCATCGATCAAGAGAGACAGTTCGTCGTCGTTGATCTGGATATCATAGGTTTCGATCGCATACGGGGAGGTTTCGGGCGCTTCACAAAGAATAGGATTCAGTACGAGGTGATTGATGTCGTTGTTAATCTTATCAAATGCGAATAATTCATAACCCAATCCGGCGAGCACCTCATACCGAATAGAGCCGTCTTGATTGTATGTGAAGTCTGTAGATCGGAAGAGCACACGTCTGAACTCCAGTCACTCCGGACAATCTCGTATGCC
>CAMTOW010000362.1 GCA_947074245.1 uncultured Bacteroidales bacterium
GCCAAAGCTTTCGCTACTAGATCGGTTGTAAGAGCTTCTACATAATAAGAACCACCCCAAGGATCGATCTCTTTTGTAATATAAGTTTCCTCTTGGATATAAATCTGTGTATTGCGGGCAATACGCGCAGAGAAATCTGTCGGAAGAGCGATCGCCTCATCAAGTGCGTTCGTATGCAATGATTGAGTATGACCTAAAGTTGCGGCCATTGCCTCAATACAAGTGCGTCCTACGTTATTGAACGGATCCTGTTCGGTTAGAGACCAACCTGAGGTCTGTGAGTGTGTACGCAAAGCAAGCGATTTCGGATTCTTAGGATTAAACTGTTTCACGATTTTAGCCCAAAGCATACGAGCCGCGCGCATTTTTGCGATTTCCATAAAATAATTCATGGAGATACCCCAGAAGAAAGATAGGCGAGGAGCGAAAGCGTCGATATCCATTCCAGCATTAACACCTGCACGAAGGTATTCTAGACCGTCTGCAAGGGTATATGCCATTTCGATATCTGCGGTTGCACCCGCTTCCTGCATGTGATAGCCGGAAATTGAAATCGAATTGAATTTCGGCATTTTCTGTGAGGTATATTCGAAGATGTCAGCGATGATTTTCATTGAGAATTCTGGTGGGTAGATATAAGTATTTCTCACCATAAATTCTTTCAAAATATCATTCTGAATGGTTCCGGCCATTTCTTCAAGTTTAGCACCTTGCTCAAGACCTGCGTTGATATAGAAGGCCAAAACCGGTAGTACGCCACCGTTCATAGTCATTGATACCGACATTTTATTCAATGGAATACCATCGAATAATACTTTCATATCTTCCAATGAGCAAATTGAAACTCCGGCTTTACCAACATCACCGACAACACGGTCGTGGTCAGCATCGTAGCCACGGTGTGTAGCAAGGTCAAATGCGACAGAAAGACCTTTCTGTCCAGATGCAAGATTTCTGCGGTAGAATGCGTTTGATTCTTCGGCAGTTGAGAATCCTGCATATTGACGGATAGTCCAAGGACGCATCGGGTACATTCCCGAGTACGGACCACGTAGATATGGAGGAATTCCGGCAACATATTCAAGATGTTCCATTCCATCCAAGTCTTCTTTCGTATATACTGATTTGACAGGGATAAGTTCCGGTGTCATCCAGTCGGCAGATATGCCATTTTCTTTTGCCCAAGCAGCTACGTTCTCCGACGTAAATCCGTTAGACTTTATATCTATATTTTTAAAATTTGGTCTCATGATTATTTCAGCAATTTTGCATTAAATGCCTTTAAGGTTTCAAGAACATTAGATTTTACGTTGATAAAGTTTGTAATACCGGCAGTTTTTAGATCCTCCATACAAGCAGGAGCTCCGGCAACAACAAACTCAGCTTTGCCTCCAATTAAGTTGAATGCTTTAGGTGCAAGTTCGACATATTCATCATCGCTTGAACATAATACGATTATATCCGCATTAGCTTTGAAAGCCGCTTCAACACCCTCTTCGATTGTTTCGAATCCAAGATTGTCGATGTTTTCATAACCTGCGCATCCGAAGAAGTTACAAGAGAACTGAGCTCTCGCCAAACGCATTGCTAAGCTTCCGATTGTCAACATAAACGCTTTTGGACGTTTTCCTGAATGTTCTGTTTCAAGACGTAACGCTTCAAATTCTTGAGCCAAACGTTTTGTATTGAGTGTCTCGAATTGTTTTTCTCCGTGACCGTTAGCGCAACCACAGCTGCAACCGCTTTCTTTCGCGATTTTTTGTTCAGCCATTTCATTGAAATTCGGATATTGGTTAGTACCCAATAAGATCTCTTTTCTCGAAGCAACGGCTGCAAAACGTTTCGTAGCTGAAGTATTTATCGCTTTCTGTACGTCTCCGTTTAATATATTTGAAATGAATCCGCCTTTATCTTCTGTCTCAAGGAATAATTTCCAAGCTTGTTCTGCTATTGAAACCGTTAGATTTTCTACATAGTAAGAACCGGCAGCAGGGTCTACGATTTTATTCAAATGAGATTCTTCTTTCAACATCAACTGTTGATTTCTAGCGATTCTTTCTGAGAAATCATCAGAGTCTTTATATGGCGAATCATAAGGCATTACGACAATTGAGTCAACACCTGCTAAAGCAGCAGACATAGCCTCAGTCTGAGTACGTAGCATATTAACATTTGCATCGTAGATTGTCATATTGAAACATGATGTCTGTGCGTTCACGTTCATTTTTGCAGAACAGCCACATTTTGGACCGTATTGATCTACAATTTGAGCCCATAGCATTCTACCTGCACGGAATTTAGCCAATTCCATGAAGTAATTACTGCTAATACCCATATTGAATTTAATTCTGGAAGCGACCTGATCTACAGAGAAACCTGCATCGGTCATTTTCGCGATAAGATCATTACCCCAAGATAATGCATAGCCTAGTTCTTGTGTGATATAAGCACCTGCATTATTCATGAGAATCGAATTAACACATAGAACTCGGTATCCAGGGATTGCTTCAGCAGCATGAAGGACATCCTGCATTTTCTGAAGGAAATCAGGTACTTCATGTCCTTTTACCATCATTCGTCCGATTGGATCAAAGTCAACAGATCCTTTTACTTCATTCAGATCAACTTTTTGTGATTTGAAATAATCGGTAAGGACTTTAATCAGCTCAACTGCATTTTTAAGACATGTTTTGAAGTTTAACTCAACTTTCACCGGATCAATACCTTTCAAAAGAGAGGCAATCGCATCTGGATTTATCGCGTCAGAGTCGATTGAAAAACCGATAGAATCGATTCCTTTTTCCAAAATATCCAACGCCTTTTGATTAGTGGCATTGATATCCGTAACTGCGATATTCTGGCGAATGAGCCAGTTGTTGTGAGTTTTGGTTCCACGAATATAAGGGAACTGTCCCGGAAGAGAATCTGTAGTTTTTAGATTCTGAATATCTTCTGAGCGATAAGATCGGAAGAGCGTCGTGTAGGGAATGAGTGTTAAGATTAGTGTCGATCTCGGTGGTCTCCGTCTCATTAAAACAACCAACGTAAACT
>CAMTOW010000363.1 GCA_947074245.1 uncultured Bacteroidales bacterium
CGAGATTCTCCGGAGTGACTGGAGTTCAGACGTGTGCTCTTCCGATCTGGATATAAGATCTGATTTGTATCTTCTATATAAGTATTGTTAGTAAAAAAGCCCCGGGCGGAATATCCGTTCGGGGCTATCTATTTGGGGTTTCGTGTCGGATCGATTATTCGTGACGAAGCAGGCGCTCATGGGCCATCTCTTCGTATCGCGTACCGGGACGTCCGTAGTTGGCATACGGATGAATGGCGATTCCGCCGCGCGGCGTGAAGATGCCGGTCACTTCGATGTATTTCGGATCCATCAGTGCGATCAGGTCTTTCATGATAATGTTTACGCAATCTTCATGAAAACCGCCGTGATTGCGGAACGAGAACAGATACAGTTTCAGACTCTTGCTTTCTACCATGCGTACGTCTGGAACGTAGCTGATCACGATGGTTGCGAAGTCGGGTTGTGAAGTGATGGGGCAGAGGCTCGTAAACTCCGGGCAGTTGAACTTTACCCAATAGTCATTCTCGGGATGTTTGTTTACGAATGCTTCCAGTACCTCGGGAGCATAATCCTGTTTATACTCTGTTTTACGGCCGAGCAGGCTCAATGATGCTTCTGGATTGTGCATGACGCTGAATTGAAATGATTGAAAAATGATTGATTAAATGTCCTGGATCTTCAGTACGTTGTACGAAATGTCGGTATCGTACGCGTCGCTTCCGTCTACTTTCTTGACGAATGCCACGACACGGTAAGTGACGGGCAGGATCACGATCTCGTAAAGCGTCTTGAGTGCGGCCTGCGTAACGACCAGAATCAACAACTCTTTGACGGGAACGATGCCGAAGAAGGCGATCGGGAAAAAGATCAGGGAATCGGCCGATTCGCCGATCAGCGTGGAAAGGATCGCTCGATAACCGAATCCTTTGCCGTTGGATGCCACTTTCATCTTGCTCATCACAAACGCATTGAGGAACGAGCCTACCAAAAAGGCGATGAAGCTCGCGATTGTGATTCGCAATGTCGCGCCATATACCGATGCGAACGCTTCCTGTCCCGAATAATACGGAGCGGAAGGAAGATAGATGGCGATCTGTGCGATCCCGACAGCGAAAAAGTTCATGATGAACCCTGCCCAAATGATCAGTCTGGCTTTTTTGTATCCCCATACTTCGGCGATACAATCGTTGATGATATAGGCGATGGGAAAGACGATTAGTCCGGCCGTGGCGTTGATCGGACCGATTTGAATCAGTTTCGATTCAAGAAAATTGGCTAAAATAAGGCATACGCAAAAGAGTATGCCCGTCAGCATAAACGGGATGCTTACTTTTTGTTTCATAAATTCTTGTTTTTTACGTGGTTGACCAAGCACACGGGGATCATATCCCGGTTTGATATCGGGTACAAAAGTACTGCTTTTTTGAACCGAAACAACGGGTGAATGTTGTAAATGTAGTAAGCCGTCATTATAAATTGTTGCACAAAAAAAATAAAACTGTGCTGATTTGTGCGCAGTTTTATTACTTTTGTGCCGAAATTAAACAATCAGAACACAAAAATGAAGAAATTAACGTTGCTTTCTATTGCTTCGCTGATGAGTATGGCCTCATTTGCCGAAGGCTATCAGGTGAATATGCAGAGTACCAAACAAAGTGGTATGGGGCATGTGGGTGTTGCAATGAAATTGGGTGCGGAGAGTATGCATTTCAATCCTGCCGGAATGGTGTTTATGAAAGAAACCGTTGATCTTTCGGCCGGTATCTCTGGTATTTGGACCAAAGCTCATTACAAAAACGAAGGATACAAAGCGAGTACGGACAATGATGTGGCTACTCCGCTTTACGCATACGCAGGTTTCAAAGTATATGATAATCTGGCAATCGGTCTGTCATTGAATACTCCATACGGAAGCGGAATCAAATGGCCGAACCGTTGGAAAGGTGCTGACTTGGTACAGGAGATCAGCATGAAGGCGTTCAGCTTCCAGCCGACCGTATCGTGGAAGATCACGGATAATTTTTCAATCGGAGCCGGTTTGATGTTGGCTACGGGTAACTTTAACTTGTCAAGAGCTTTGATTACGGGATATGACGCTGTCGATCTGATCAACGGGATGAATCTGTCTCCTGAAATCCTTGACAAATATCCTGAATTGGGTAAAATCGTTGCTGCGATTAAAGAAAATCCGGATTTGAATTATGTTTCGGCTCACCTTCACGGGAAATCATCTGTAAAGGTTGGTTACAACGTCGGTGCGATGTGGGATATCAATGATAAATGGACTCTTGGTGCGTCGTTCCGTTCAAGAATGAACATGCATGCCAAACGTGGTACTGCCAAAATGGATTATCTGAACAAGCAGATCGAAAGTCTGGTTGCTTTGATGGCCGCTCAGGGTAAATTCCCGCCAATCGACAAAGGTACGTTCGATGCCGAACTTCCATTGCCTTGGAATCTGACAATCGGTACTTCATTCAAACCGATCGACCGATTGATCATCAGTGCGGATTTGCAGATGGTTGGTTGGGGTGCTTATGACAAACTGGTTCTTCAGTTTGACGAAAAAGTATTGAACAACTACAGCATCGAAGCGAAAAAAGACTATAAGAATACATTCATCGGCCGTTTGGGAGCTCAATATGCTTTGACAGAACGTCTTGACGTACGTGCGGGTGTTTATTTCGACCAGTCGCCGGTAAGAGCGCACAATTACAATCCGGAAACTCCGGGTATGAATAAGATCGGTACGTCGATCGGCGCGAGCTTCCGTCCGGTAAAAGGTTTCTCAATCGACTTCTCAATGTTGTATATCGCCGGCTTGAGCCGTGATGGTTCTTATACTTACAATACCGTATTCGGTACAAAAAGAACATTCTCCGGAAGATACTCTTGTAGTGCGTTCGCTCCGTCTTTAGGTGGTTCATACACATTCTAAAGAAGAGTCTGAACTAGAATATATCATGATAAGAAGGCTGATTCATCCAATGATGAATCAGCCTTTCTTTGTTTTATCGGGTGTCGATCTGGTCGGAAAGTATGCCTTACTGAGGGGTTACGAC
>CAMTOW010000364.1 GCA_947074245.1 uncultured Bacteroidales bacterium
GTTGCATAATGGGCAAGAGAGCCGCGTGGAGCTTCTGTAAGAGAATACCCTGATGTACAGGCAAACATAAAGTCCTGCCATACCAGAATACCGTTTTCATCGGCTAACTGATAGAAATAATCATCTTCATAAACGCCGCCTCCCCATACGCGGATCATATTCATGTTCGCTGCGACAACATCTTCAAACAAACGGTCGTATTCTTTTTTCGTTACATTGGTCAATATGATGTCGTTCGGGATGTAGTTCGCTCCTTTGGCGAAAAGGGGCTGTCCGTTCACTTCGAAATAATAGGATTTCCCGTCTTTGTCACGCTCGTTCACGACGCGCAAATTACGAAGTCCGATTTTATGACTCTCTTCTGCGACGAGTTTCCCTTCTTGATTTTTAACCTCGGCAGTGAAATCATACAAGGTGGGTTTGCCCCAGCCCAATGGCATCCATAATTCCGGCTGATCGATCGTCATATCTTCCGAAACGATATTTTTTCCGGGTTTCAGTTCGAAGGTGCGGCTGCTGCTCTTTACGGTTTTTCCGTTTAGAGATACGGCGAACGTCACTTCTGCTTGAGTCGCGTTCTTTTCGATGGAGTTCAACTCCAGAATATTTTTTACGATTGCTTTCTCTGGCGATACCGATTCTTGTTTCACTTCATAATCGGTGATGTCTGCGGTATGATACAGCTTTAGGTCGATTGGTCGCCATACGCCGGCGCCCACCATACGGATTCCCCAGTCCCACCCGTAATGATATGGTGCTTTACGGGTGAAAATGCGCGTATGCTTATCGTGGTGGTCGTTATCTGCGGGATAGTCGAATCCGTTGCTTTCCCATTGAGGCAATGCTCGGTTGATAGGTGAGTGGAAATAAATATGAAGACGGTTTTCTCCTTCTCGAAGAACCTCTTTTACCGGGATATCATATCCGATAAACATATTCTCGCTACGAAGAATCGGCGATCCGTTCAGATAAACATCAGCATACGTATCCAATCCTTTGAATTGCAATAAGGCGCCCGGATAAGCCAACTGTTCCGAAGTCAGATTGAAACTGGTTTGATATTCCCAGTCTTTATCTTCTACCCATTGAATTTTTTCTTCGTTCGTTCCGTAAAACGGATCGGGTAGGAGTTCCAGATTTAATAAGTCTTGATGGATGCTTCCCGGCACCGTTGCGGGTTGCCATTCGTTGCTTCTCGCTTCCGAGAATTTCCAGTTCTGATTGAGTGGGATGATTTGTGTTTCCGATTGTTGGGCGGTCATCATGGTACTGCTCGCGCAGAGACCCAACAAAATTGTGGTTAGTTTATGCATAATGTCGTTAATATGGAAATATCATTCATATAAGAATTGCAAATTTAACGTTCTCAAGGCAATCCTCGAAATGAAAGTCTATAATGAATTGTAATTGCTATTAAAATCAGAACGCTAAAACCTCAATTCGGAAACTTCTTCATACCCTTTTCCAATCATCGATTTCATACTGCTTGGCTTGGGGTCGTAAAATATTGATTTTCGATTTTTTCTTCTTCAGTATCAGTTTTATATGTAATTAAAAGTTATATTTAATTAAGATTAAATCAAGAAGATTATGGTACGTTTATCTGTTTTACTGATTCTGCTTTTAAACTCCGTTTGGCTGTTTGCCACTGATTTCAAGGGTAACTGGGAAGGTCGTTTAACGCTTCCTCCTATTCGGGTCGTATTTCATATCACGGCTTCTGTCGATACGCTGTCCGCAACAATGGATAGTCCCGATCAGGGTGCTTTCGGGATTCCGATGAATCAGGTATCGGTTTCTGGCGATACGGTTCGGTTGGATTGTGCAATGCTCAAGCTTGTATATGAAGGTGTTTTACGGAAGGATACGATTTCCGGGGAATTTCGTCAAGGGAGCTTCGCGATGCCTCTTGTCTTGAGCCGTCAGGTCGAATCGGAGGCCATTCTCCGCCCGCAGGAGCCTCGCCCTCCTTATCCGTATCGGGTCGAAGAGGTGCGTTTTACGAATGAAGAAGACGGTTTTGATTTGGCAGGTACGCTGACGATGCCATCCGCCGGAGAAGATTTTCCGGCTGTGATCCTGATCACGGGAAGTGGGCCGCAAAACCGGGATGAGGAGTTGATGGGGCATAAGCCGTTTTTATTGCTGGCCGATCGTCTCACCCGTAGTGGAATTGCGGTTTTGCGCTTCGATGATCGGGGTGTCGGTGCTTCCGGTGGTACTTTTCAGGATGCTACTACGTTCGATTTTGTAAAGGATGCTCAGGCTGCGTTTCGTTATTTAACCGCGCGTAATGAAATCGATCCGAAGAAGATCGGGATGCTCGGACATAGTGAAGGTGCCTCTGTTGCTGCGGTTGCTGCATCCGAAAATCCGGATGTCGCGTTTGTTGTATCTCTTGCCGGTATAGGCATGCCGGGATATGAAGTGCTTCTGCTTCAGCAAAAAGCGTTTATGGATGCTTATGGTATGTCGCAGGCCGAACAGCAGCCGATGCTTGAATTGACTCAGGCTTGTTTCGAGATCATTCGTACCGAACCGGATGCTGAAAAAATTAAACATCAACTTGTTCCGCTCTTTGAAAATGCATGGGAAAACCTTCCTGAAGCATCGCGCGTTGAGATTCCTAAAGAAAAATATGTGACGGAAGGTTTGATTCAGACCGCTTCTCCGTGGATGATCGCTTTTATTAATTTCCAACCGGACCGGTTTTTATCACGCATCCGTTGTCCTTTTTTGGCATTGAATGGCGAAAAAGATCTTCAGGTAGTTTCTGCTCCCAATTTGGAGGGGATACGGCAAGATCTGATAAGGGGCGGTAACAATGCGTTTCAGATTAAATCTTATCCCGGGTTGAATCACCTCTTTCAAAATTGCGATACGGGGCTGGTTTCCGAATATGCGACTATATCTGAAACCATATCTCTCGAAGTAATAGACGATATCATCCTCTGGATTGGTTCGAATTGATTACGAACGAAGGAATTTTATTGTAGGTAAAAAAGTCATCTTCATTCTGTTATTCGGAATTGTGATGACTT
>CAMTOW010000365.1 GCA_947074245.1 uncultured Bacteroidales bacterium
ACCCGCCTGATTTTACTTTTTATGAAACTCTCTGTTAAGGACGCGGTTTGACCGACTGAAAAAACACACTCTTAGACGCTATATCGGATAAAGAGAAAAAGCACTTTTCGTTCTGATTCAATCAGAAGAAAAGTGCTTTCCTTATATCTGCAAGAGTCTCTTATAATAGAATTTTGGTTTTTAGTTTTTGAATGCGTCTTCAACCGGTTTGTAAACGATCTTACCATCAACGATATTCAGACCTTTACTTAATTCCGGACTATGATCGCAAGCTTCTTTCCATCCTTTTTCCGCAAGCAGGATTACGAACGGCAGCGTAGCGTTGGTCAAAGCCAAAGTTGAAGTGAATGGTACCGCGCCCGGAATGTTCGCAACGCAATAATGCACCACGTCATCCACAACATAAGTCGGATTATCGTGAGATGTAGCATGAGATGTTTCGAAGCATCCACCCTGATCGATAGCAACGTCGACCATAACACTACCCGGCTGCATCAATTTGAGCATCTCTTTGGTGATCAAATGAGGAGCTTTCGCACCCGGAATCAAAACCGCGCCGATAACCAGGTCGGTCGTTGGCAACTCTTTTGAAATGTTGTATTCGGAAGACATCAGAGTTTTGACATTTTTCGGAAGAATTTCATCCAACTGGCGTAGGCGAGGAAGAGAGATGTCGCAAATCGTAACATCAGCACCCATACCCGCAGCGATAATCGCAGCATTGTAGCCTACGATACCACCACCCAATACCAATACTTTAGCAGGTTTCACACCGGGAACACCTCCAAGAAGGACACCTTTGCCTCCGTGTGGTTTTTCAAGGAAAAACGCACCCTCCTGAACAGACATTCTACCAGCCACTTCCGACATAGGAACCAACAACGGTAAAGAACGGTCTATGCGTTCAACTGTCTCATAAGCCAAACATACCGATTTGCTTTCGATCATGGCATCTGTCAGTTTTTTGCTTGAAGCGAAATGGAAGTATGTAAACAGTAATTGATCCTGACGAATCAGTTTGTATTCCTGTTCGATCGGTTCTTTTACTTTTACGATCATTTCGGCGATCGCATATACTTCTTCAATCGTAGGTAGGATTTTTGCTCCTGCACTTTCGTATTCGCTATCCGGGAAGCCGCTATTGATACCAGCGTTTTTCTGAACATAAACTGTATGGCCTCTGCGAGTCAATTCTTTTGCTCCGGCCGGAGTAAGAGCAACGCGGTTTTCGTTGTTCTTGATTTCTTTAGGAATTCCAACAATCATGGTAAATTGAGATTTTATATTAAGGTAAATTTAAAAAGTAATGAGTTATAAATATACAGAAAAATTCATACGATTATTATTTGCTATGAAATTTTTTTTAAAAAAAAGTAAAGAGAGCGACCTTTCACAAGGTATTGCTCTCTTTCGAATTCATCACATTATGCTTATTTTAAAGTGCTAGAAAAGTTACGCATCACGCGCGACTGTTATTGTAGTATTTTGAAATTCGTTTACACGAATCTTTTTTCGATTTCGCGCCAGTTAATGATGTCCCATAAAGCATGAAGACCATCACCGCGGCGATTTTGATAATCAAGATAATAAGCATGTTCCCAAACATCAAATGTCAATAAAGGAACACATCCTTCCATCGTTAGCGGATTACCTGCGTTGGCCGTTTTTAAAATTTCCAGTTCATTGTTTTTGTTTTTGATCAACCAAACCCAACCGGAACCAAACTGACCTACACCATTAATAACAAACTCATCTTTAAAATGTTCAAAAGAACCCCATTTTTTTTCAATTTTCTCTTTCAACCGACCTTCAGGCATCAAGCCTTTTTCAGCGGTAAATTGTCTGAAGTAGAACGCGTGGTTCCACGACTGAGCCGCATTGTTGAAAAGAGCTCCATCCGCTTTGCGAATGATATCTTCTAACGAATCATTTTCGAACGCTGTACCTTCGATCAACTTGTTCGTATTGCTAAGATATGCGGCTTCGTGTTTGTTATGATGGAAGAAAACCGTTTTTGCGCTAATAGCAGGTTCTAAAGCATCTTCCGCGTAGGGAAGATCTGGAAGTTGGAAACTCATACCATTCTAAATTTCATCAGTTATTAAAAAAGGCTTATTCAGATAAGATAATTTATTAATAAAATCTCATATCTACTTTTTATAACAATGCGTCTGATGATTTGTTCTGACATTCGCTGGAAAAATAATTATCTTTGAAAAAAATAGCAGAGAATTAAAATGTTTTTGCAAGAACTAAACGAGTCACAGCGTGAGGCTGTATTATATAATGAAGGTCCCTCTTTGATCATCGCAGGGGCCGGGTCGGGAAAAACCCGAGTCTTAACTTATAAGATCGCTTATTTATTGGAGCAGGGATTGTCGCCATACAGCATCCTCGCACTGACCTTTACCAACAAGGCCGCGCGGGAGATGAAAGAGCGTATCGCGCGCGTCGTAGGTGATTCTACGGCGCAGCGCCTGTGGATGGGTACTTTCCATTCGATTTTTTCAAGAATCCTCCGTCAAAATGCCGAATTATTGAAGTTTCGTTCGGATTTTACCATTTACGACAGTGCCGATTCGAAGAATCTGATCAAGTCGATCATCAAAGAACTGCAACTGGATGATAAAGTTTATAAACCTTCTTCTGTTCAGTCTCATATCTCCAATGCGAAAAATCATCTGATCACACCGGGTATGTATGCGGCGAACCAGGAGTTGCAGGAGTGTGACCGTCAGGCCAACCGCCCGATGATCGCCGAGATTTACAAGCGTTACTGGAACCGATGTTTTCAGGCCGGCGCAATGGATTTCGACGATCTTCTTCTTTATACCAATATCCTGTTCCGGGATTTTCCGGAGGTGCTTGAGCGATATCAAGATTATTTCCGTTTCATTCTTGTGGATGAGTATCAGGATACCAATATGGCACAACATCTGATCGTAGAGATGCTTTCGAAGAAGTATAATCGAGTTTGCGTGGTGGGAGACGACGCGCAGAGCATCTATTCTTTCCGCGGAGCCAATATC
>CAMTOW010000366.1 GCA_947074245.1 uncultured Bacteroidales bacterium
CTACGACTGCCACGCCATTGCGGAAGCCCAGTTTCGCGCATTCAGAACTATTCAGCGGGTTGAATGATGCTCCAAGCACGGAGGCATTCTGTTGCTTCACGACACCGGTATTACCGCTCACGTTTTGCAAAATCAAGGTAAAGTTTGCCTGAGCGTCGTTACGCAATACCGTAACCGGAATCTTAGCGCCCGGGCGATATCGGTTCACCTGTTCCTGCAATTGCGCCACGGTCTTTACTTTTATTCCATTGATTGCCGTAATCACGTCCCCGTCGGTAATACCAGCCAAAGCGGCAGCACTTCCTTCAGTTACCCCTCCGACATAAACGCCTTCAGAAACTTTCAGTTTTTTCTCTTTTGCCAGTTCGGCGTTGATATCACTGATGGCGATACCCAAAACAGCTCGTTGTACCGTTCCATATTGCTTGATATCCGTCACCACTTTGCTTACGATACTGGAAGGAACCGCAAATGAATAACCTGCATAGTTCCCGGTCTGAGAAAATATGGCAGTATTGATACCGATCAGTTCACCGTTGGTATTCACCAAAGCGCCGCCGCTGTTTCCCGGATTCACTGCCGCATCGGTTTGAATGAACGATTCGATTCCTAACTGCTGATTATTTCCCAACAGACGTATGGAACGTCCTTTTGCGCTGACGATACCCGCAGTTACCGTCGAATTCAACATAAAAGGATTTCCGACCGCGAGAACCCACTCTCCGACCAAAAGAGCATCCGAATCACCAAATTTGATAACCGGCAGTTCTGACTCTTCGATTTTCAATAAGGCGATATCCGTAGCGGGATCCGTCCCGACCAAAGTCGCTTTAAACTGACGCTTATCATTTAACGTCACCTCTATCTCATCCGAATTATCAATCACATGATTGTTGGTAACGATATATCCGTCGGAAGATATAATTACCCCCGAACCATAACCCACTTTCGGTTGTGGTTGCGATTGTCCCCTGTTTCCAAAAAACAAATCAAAAAACGGATCTCCCGATATTCGTTCGTTCGATGTGATGGTCGATTTGATATGCACGACAGCATTGACGGTCATTTCCGCCGCCTTCGTAAAATCGGTTTGAATACCCGATCCGTGTACAACCATATCATAACCTACCGGTTTGGCAAACATGCCTTCGTCTTGAAAACCGAATATACCTTTTTCCGTATTTCGCATCAATCGGAAGGTACAGAAAGAAACTCCGGCACTAACGGCTACGACTAACATCCAAAAAAGTACTTTTTTACCATATTGCTTCATAATACTTCATGTTTTAGAATAAATAATGATGAATTGTCTTCATATCCATCTCTGAATTTAAATGCAAAAATGAATATCACGGTTTATATTCAATAAAAAATTAACAATCTTTCCATCCATACGAATCGGTTTAAAACCGATTAACAAAAATGCAAGATCCGAAACCCTAAAACTCGCCAAAAACGTCAAGCGAACACCTATGCATAACCAACAACACCTTATAACTCAACGGTTGTTTGTTATACTTAGTATTATCATAACGCAGAATTCCTGCTTTTGTTTTATACCGTTCTTTTTTTCTGATTTTTCTCTATTTAAACACCCTTATTAAGAATTCAGAAGAAGGCATCCGATAACATGAAAAAACAATCTCTGATTTTTTCGAAAGAATAATCAATCAACCCAAAAGAATTCTTCTATTTATTTTGTTTTTACTATACAGATCAGTCTGATTCCGGGTCATATACGAATCCTTGCGAACGTATAATGAGATTAGGTCAGGCACAAATTTGTGTAAACCGCATATTTGAATTAACTTTGCAAACAAATACAGCAGGACAGTCTGTCGCTCGTTTATACGGGAGGAAAGTCCGGGCAACGCAGAGCTCCATACTTCTTAACGGGAAGTTGTCAGCGATGGCAAAGTAGTGTAACAGAAAATAACCGCTTTGGCTTCGGTCAGAGTAAGGGTGAAAAGGTGAGGTAAGAGCTCACCGGTCATAATGGTAACATTGTGAGCCGTACGCCTTATGGGTTGTAAGGTCATGTATACCGGCAATTAAGGATTGCTCGTCCGATGCCGGGGGGTAGACCGCTAGAGCTTCATGGTGACATGAAGTCGAGACAAATGACAGACGCCTTTTTCGAAAGGTACAGAACCCGGCTTACAGGCCTGCTGTTTTTTATTTATATGTTTCCGCATGAAAAAGAACGGAAAGAATCGTAAACACATACGAAGATTTAAAGTCCGGATTCGAAAAATCTGGCGTTTTTTCACATACGATATCTGGCGGATCACCGAACAGGAGGTCAGTGGTGTTCGACATGCGTTTGTCGATATCGCCAAAACGCTGATCCTATCCATCCGTTTCTTCATCAACGACCGCTTGCAGCAGAAGGCTTCCGCCCTCACCTACAACACGCTGTTGGCGATTGTCCCTCTATTAGCCCTTTTATTAGCCATTTCGCGCGGATTCGGATTTCAAGAAATGATCCAGCGTCAATTCCTGGAGTTTTTTCCCGGTCAGGAATCTTTCATCCTCAAAGCCTTCGGGTTTGTCAACAACTACCTTCAACAAGCTAAAAACGGAATATTCGTCGGCATCGGTATCTGCTTCCTGCTCTGGGCGGTAGTGAGTCTGATCGGCAATATCGAAGCTGTTTTCAATCACATCTGGCAATTAAAGAGATCACGCAACATCTTGCGAAAATTCACCGATTATCTTTCCATGGTATTGATTATCCCGGTATTGATGATCGCATCCAGCGGACTGTCTTTATTTGTCACCACCAGTATCAAATTACCTTATTTTCAGTTCATATTGGATCCGCTGATCATGACAATCGTTAAGATCAGCCCTTATGTGCTTACCAGTTTGCTTTTCACGCTCCTCTCTATTATCATTCCGAATACACGAGTGCGCTTTAAGAACGCCTTTTGGGCAGGACTCGTTGCCGGCATCGGCTTTCAGGTTTTTCAATTCTTCTACATCAGCGGGCCGCTCTGCGTTTGCACATACCATGCCATCTACGGG
>CAMTOW010000367.1 GCA_947074245.1 uncultured Bacteroidales bacterium
GTTTTAAAAAGATGTCCGGTATTCCATAAACTCCATCGAAAGAATCCTTTCGTTTTCAGAAATAACGAAAGCGGTTTTCCGTCAACCAGGTAATCCGCCATATACTGATAAGGCAGAAAATTGGCGTCCCATTCCCCTTCTTCATTCGCAACGGGAACGGCAGTCAGCCGATTGAGCGATACATATTTGGTTTCTTCAATCTTATCGTGCTGATAACTTACGGCTGCGTTTGCTTCCAACAGTTGAAGAAAAGGATTCGTAAAATGATCCCATTTCATCGAACCGTTCCAGGCGAACCGATTGTATGTCGATCGATACTTCTCTTCACGATCGTAGGTTATATCGGGATCGGTTTTTTCATTATCGATCGAACCGCTATAATCGAAAGAAGTACGAAACGTTTGCCGACAACCCTCTTTTTCCTGCCGATCAGTGAAACGGATCGAAGCTGTGATGCGTTTGTAATTTTCCAGATTATTCCGGGGATCAGCTTTCGAATCCAGATAATCGGCATGGATGTTGAGCGTAGACGTCTCGTTCAACCGCAATCCCTTTCCGATTGAAAACAGTTTCCCATAGAGATCGGCTTTGAAACGACCATTCAGATCGGTGACGCCCTCTTTTCGTTCGATTTTAATAATTCCGCTGGTCAGATTTCCATACTCGGCGGAGGGGATACCACGAATCACTTCAATGCTTTCGATATTATCGGTCGGAATAGAGCGCATATCGACTCCGCGGGAAGTAAAATCACGTGTGCCCGAAGAAGATGACGACGATCCTCCGGCAACATATTGAAGATTGGCATCGCCCGAAAGAGGTACTCCGTCCACCAGAAACGCGGTTCCCATCGAAGAGATACCGTATTTTTCGGTAGCACTCCCTGCTTCGCGCAATTTGACCAGATTCGGAGTATTTAGCACGGGATCTTTTGACGAACCTCCCGGTATCAGCTCAAGAAGATCCGCAAAACTGGATGGTTGCAAATGTTTCATCGCATCCCGATTGATCTTTGAGGTGGTACTTCCCTCGGTAGATTCCGATGCGGTGATGATCACTTCCTGAAGCGAACTCACTGTGGGCTCTAATTTCACCTGTAAGAAAAGATCTTTGGATAAACTTATCGATTGACGATAGGAATGGTACCCCACAAAGGAAACCATCAATTCATAAGTACCTTCCTTCATTTTATGGAATAAGACGATCCCCTCTTCATCCGATGTCGAACCTGCAATCTGACCGCTCCCGTTTTGAATTCGCACCGTCGCATAAGGCAACACCTCTTTGTTCTGTGCGTCAAGAATCTGCAATTTCAAATAAGGATCAGAAGTGCGGTTTGTCGTTCCAGTCTCAATATCACCTTCTGCACGAAGCGGCATTCCGGCATATCCTGCCAGCACCCAGATATAGAAAGAGATCAGA
This sequence comes from uncultured Bacteroidales bacterium, assembly GCA_947074245.1. Taxonomy (GTDB): domain Bacteria; phylum Bacteroidota; class Bacteroidia; order Bacteroidales; family JAUNSR01; genus JAUNSR01. The sequence goes on from CAMTOW010000367.1 coordinate 1,423, forward strand.
AATAATTTACGCATTGTTGTATCTAATTTACGGTCGCAAAGTTATTGACTGTAAAAAAATCATTCAATCCCTAAAAATGATGAGAATTGAATCGGACAATCCCAACTTTAAGGGATTTCGACCTTGTCACTCAGGATATAATTTTGCAACTGTAAAAATCAACATCTCCTAAATAATAAATGGAAAATATAATTGAGTGCAATAATCTGACCCACTACTATGGGAAAAGATTGATTTATGAGAATCTCAGCTTCAATGTCCCTAAAGGACGAATCCTCGGATTACTTGGTAAAAACGGAACCGGTAAAACCACAACCATCAATATATTGAGCGGCTATTTACAACCGGCAGCAGGAGAATGTCGCATATTGGGAGAAAACGTGCGTAACATAAATCCCGCCACTCGTCGCGAAATCGGATTGCTGATCGAAGGACATGTGCAATATACGTTCATGGATATTCAGCAGATCGAGAAATTCTACGGTTCGTTCTATCCCAACTGGAATCGCGATGTCTATTACGGGTTGATGGATAAGCTCAAAGTCGCGCCACGACAAAAGATCTCGCGGATGTCTTGCGGACAGCGCAGTCAGGTCGCGCTCGGGCTTATCATGGCTCAGAATCCCGAATTGCTGATTCTGGATGATTTCTCTTTGGGGCTTGATCCCGGATATCGCCGTTTGTTTATTGATTACCTCCATGATTTCGCCAAAACAGAGAATAAGACCATTTTCCTCACCTCACATATCATTCAGGATATGGAGCGACTCATCGATGATTGCATCATCATGGACTATGGAAAGATCCTGATCCAGCAACCCGTTGGAGAGCTGTTAAATAACTTCCGCAGCTATACATTCACTCTTCCCGATAATCGGGAATTGCCTTCGCATATGGATTTCCATCATCCTTCCGTGATTGGGAATAAAGGGGAACTTCACTCCTATCTTGAGGGCGATCGAGTGAAACAGATTCTGAACGAAGCCGGGATACGATTTGAAAATTTCGAAGAAAATAAAGTCAGTCTGGAGGATGCCTTCATCGGACTGACCGGAAAATATTAATTGTAATGAAAATAGAAAAAGCTATCATTTATAAAGAGTGGATCAAAATCCGCTGGACCTATCTTTTGGTTCTGTGCATATTGGCCGGATTCTCAATCTACTCGGTTCTGAATTTAAACCGTGTCATTCACCTGAAAGGTGCGGTGCATATCTGGGATGTAATCCTGCAGCGAGACGCGTTGTTCATTAATCTGTTGAAATACGTTCCTCTGATCGGAGGATTATTATTGGCATTGACCCAGTTCGTGCCGGAAATGCAGCAAAAGCGACTTAAACTTACGCTTCATTTGCCTTACCCTCATCAGCAGTTGATTTCGCGAATGCTTCTTTTCGGATCCGCCTTATTGATTCTCGGATTTCTGGGTGATTTGGTTTATCTGAATCTCTCGCTCAACCGGGTTCTGGCTCCCGAAATGACACGTCACATCCTTTCCGCGGCGATGCCTTGGTTCCTGGCCGGTATCGCGTTCTATTATCGGACCGCTTGGATCTGCCTCGAACCGGTTTGGTATCTAAAATTCCTGACCCT
>CAMTOW010000368.1 GCA_947074245.1 uncultured Bacteroidales bacterium
CGATTTTAATGAAGAAGACCGATATACACTTGATATATCTGGTATAACAGCCAACAGTCAAATAAAATTCGCTACAACCAGCAAAGGTAAACGAGGAGTTATTTTCGGAGTAAAATTCGAATAATCGCATCCAATCAATGACAACACGGAGTTAATCGAGAATTCTTTCCTCCGATAATTTAACAGACCTTGATCCGGTATTGATTCCGAATCAAGGTCTGTTCGCATTTTTAGATTTCAGCAATCGGGTTATACATCCAATCATGCAAAACAAATCTCAAAAAGTGACTATACTTCCCGATTCAATATCAATAAGCGAGATTCAATCCTATATTCTCTATTCTCATTCAAAATATATTCCTCAAATACAAAACCGATCGAGTAGCATATTAATTATATCTTTGCATAGGTAAAAATTAAACTGAGATGCATACAAAAGAAGAAAAGATGCAGGCATTCGGACGCCTGTTGGATGTTCTTGACGAACTGCGCGAAAAATGTCCCTGGGACCGCAAGCAAACCAACGAATCTTTACGATCCAATACGATTGAAGAAACGTATGAATTATGTGCCGCAATCATGTCCGGCAATAATAATGAACTAAAGAAAGAGTTGGGCGATGTTTTGCTTCACATCGTTTTCTATGCAAAGATAGGCGAAGAGAAAGAGCAATTCGATATCGCCGACGTATGCGATTCACTATGTGACAAATTGATTTTCCGTCATCCTCATGTATTTGGAGAAGATGTTGCCGAAACGGCAGGTCAGGTAGAGCAAAATTGGGAGCAGATCAAATTAAAAGAAAAAGGCGGAAACAAAACCGTTTTAGAAGGTGTGCCCGACGCATTGCCCGCTTTAGTCAAAGCGCATCGAATTCAGGATAAAGCCAGAAATGCAGGTTTCGACTGGGAAGTTCGCGAACAAGTATGGGATAAGGTTTCCGAAGAGTTTCAAGAATTGAAAAGCGAAATCGATTCGTTGGATCAAGACAAAATGGAAGCCGAATTCGGAGATTTGTTCTTTAGCCTCATCAATGCGGCCCGATTATATAAGATCAATCCCGATAACGCTTTGGAACGTACGAATCAGAAGTTTATCCGTCGCTTCAATTATCTTGAACAAAAAGCGAACGAAGCCGGTTTGAATTTAAAAGAGATGACTCTCGCTGAAATGGATCGTTTTTGGGATGAAGCGAAGGCCAAAGGGCTATAAAACATCAGCCATCCGTTTCCGGCTTAAAGAGGAACCATCCGATCTGTTTCTGATGAAAATGTGTTTACATCCTGTATCACAAATCTATTATCTATGAAGAGAACATCTTTAACGATTTTAATTTAAGACAATTATGAATATCATTGGGAATATACTTTGGCTCATTTTGGGCGGTCTGGTGACCGCTATTGAATATTTTATTTCAGGTGCGATTCTTTGCATTACGATCATCGGGATCCCATTCGGTATTCAGGTGTTCAAGATGGGCGTGCTCGCGTTATGGCCTTTTGGATCAACCATTACGACCAATCCGCAGTCAGGTGGCTGCTTAAGTATATTGATGAATATCATCTGGATACTTATCGGAGGAATTTGGATCGCTCTCACCCACCTCTTATTCGGGTTGCTTTGCTGCATCACGATTATCGGAATCCCTTTCGGAATACAGCATTTCAAATTAGCCGCTCTCGCATTGGCTCCATTCGGGAAAAACATCAATTGATTTTCCAATCAATCTCTATACAAAGAGGATACATTTTACTTCAAAAAATGTATCCTCTTTTTTATTGGAAATTTCCTGTCGGAACAAGCCTATTCAAGCATGCATCAATCCGGATTCGACAGAAGCTCTGTACGGATTCCAATGTCATATTTCGATTTTGGCAGAAGTCTTTGCCATCGACGAATAAATCTCAGAAACGTCCTTATCTGAAACACCTATTCTCTCCTGCTTTGAGACCTGAACCTATAAAATAAGAAAGCGACGATCCATCCGATTTACAGATGAGACAGTCGCTTTTCTTCGTTCAAAAAAGAATATAATATTGTTCGATTCGGTTCGATTGTCTTCTATTATCTAAAAAATACTTCAATCCCATCCGAATTTTCTTTTACAGTGAGCATATTTACCAGACTAAGTTTGCCAGAATTATAATGCAACCATTCGCCGTGTATCGATACTTGTTTCGCATTTCCCGCCCAAATTGTACCGGCTGAACTTTTAATCGTAAAGCGTTTCTCATAGGAAGTCTTTTTTAAAATGGCTTTCAGTGTTTTTGAGTTTTGCTCGACGACGTGATCATATACATCCATTGAACTTTGGTTACAAGATGTAAAGGAAACTCCCATGCTAAATACAAGCATGAATAATAATAAGATTCGTTTCATGTAAATTAAATATAGAGTTAATATAAATACTGGAATGTGATGTAATTCTGTTTTTCAAAACAGGCGAAATTTAATCGCTTCCTGAATTCCTGTCCCGGCTTAGATCAAGAACAACCGCAATACATATAGTTGCATGTGCAAATATATACATTGCGCAATAATCAACAAAACTAAACAAATAATAAAATCCATGTATTTATGCTCACGAGAGGCTTCCATCCATGATTATCTCATTTCAGATTCTCTCAACGAGGATAATTTTGCCTCAATCCGATAAAAGGCAAACGATTCCCCATAATCGGATTATTCATATTCGTAACATAACAACAAATCGTTCAAAAAAGCACCTGAATCTGCTTACGATCAATGACTAAACATTCAAAAAGAGATTCCTATATTCTGTTTGGTACAATCCATCACAAACATACTCTCCAGCGAGCCCAGACTTTCGAGTCTACCCAATTTGTTGATGATAAACTCCTGATACTCTTTCATACTCGAAGCATGAATCTTCAGTAGATAGTCGAAATGTCCCGATACGTTATAACATTCGGTTACTTCCGGAATATCCTGAATCGCGCGAGATCGGAAGAGCACACGTCTGAACTCCAGTCACTCCGGAGAATCTCGTA
>CAMTOW010000369.1 GCA_947074245.1 uncultured Bacteroidales bacterium
TTTTCTGATAACATCCGCTTCTGGCATTATGTTCGCATTCCTGATTGGCTATCAACCTATTATATTAATTAAATCAATCTTCAAACTTGTTACCAAACAAATGTTGTCGGAACTTGTTTAAACAATAAACGCATCAACGACTAACTAAAACAAAAGAACATGAAACCTTTCCATCTTCTAATAGGATTTGCTGTCGGAGCTGTAACAGGTGCAGCTTTGGGCTTATTATTCGCTCCTGATAAAGGTGATCGTACAAGACGTCGTATTGTATATGTAGTGAAAAGAAACAATCGAGCAGTTAAAAGCCGGATTGAAAACTATCGGGCAAGACATGGTCATCCGATCGAACACCTAAGTAAGAATCAGTTGAATAACTTGTTGGATAATGCTTATGTAGAAGCAGAACAAAACAGTTAGTAAACAAAAGAAAAACAACAAAGCCTTCCCCTGACTAAGGAGAAGGCTTTGCTGTTTTTATATAGTCCATAAATCAATCGACATATAATATCTGACCTTGCGTGGATGCAATATATTCCGGAGCATACAGGCATTGAATAGTTGAAATTCCATCATGAAATACTCCGTTTTGCGTCACATAATATTTACTCTCGAATACATAGGTACCCTTCGGTAGTTTTTCAAAATAATAGTTCGTAGACGATCTCTTATTTTCCATATAATAAGAGATTCCTTCACTGAATTTATATCCTGATAATTGCTCAATAGGTTGCAGACAGGCAGCCCGTAAATCTTTCAGAACCACGAATTCATAATCTTGATCGACTGTAACGACAAATCTCGAAACAAGAATATCTCCACGTTTCATACATGAATCGATTGGCACGATCTGTTCTCCGGTTTTTGTATTTTCCAAACGGAATTGCTTCTTCTCTAGATTAAAACCATTACCATTCGTTTCTACATCTCCAAAATCAGCATAATACTGCCAATAGGCAGCTCCCCATCCGGGTTGAGCGGATTCTTGACGAATTGCGATTGTTCCAAGATCCTTGGTAATTTCTTTGCCCATAAAGCTTTTTTCCACATATTGAAAATAAGGCGAAAATGCTAATGTATCCTTCCCGATCACAATGAATGGTGATGCGCTGTTTTCCAACCATTCTCCCTCCATCAATAATCCGTAAATCGCATTCATTGTATTGACGCTTCCATTCCACATCTGTGTCTTCTTTTGCTTGAGCAACCATAACTTTAAAGCATCTTGATATGGATTCCCGGGAAGTACCCGATCGATTGCCTGCATCAAAAATACATGTGTCTTCAAAACGCTCTCTGAACCGTTTCGTGATCGGTTATTGGCCCAATACATTCCGTCATTTTCCGTTTGTGTCGCTATTTTGATAAGTTTTTCCACCTGCTTGCGGGCATCTTTCATAAAGCCGAATTCTTGGAGAGTTAGGATACTCAAAGCTTTATCATAAAATGAAAAATCTTTATGTTCCTCCTGAAGTTGTTTAAGAATAGATTTATGCTCACGTATGGATGTTTCGGTAAATGGTATGTCACGTGTCATTCCACGTAAATAAGCCCATTCTATCTCATTGGTATTCAACGGCCAATCAGCTTTTTTATTTTTATCGTTACTCGTCATGATATATCTATCGACATATTTTATCGCTTTCATCTGCATCATTCGCTCCTCTTCATTAAGCTCTAGCGCGTTCATTTCAACCAATCGTGATAAATTCATAAGCAAATCCAATGTTATCGGAAAACTCGATGACATATCAGAATACCATCCGAAACCCCCATCTTCATTTTGTAAAGAGATCAATGTCTCAATGGCTTCTTTTCGAATTCTATTTTGTTCGGATATATCAAATAATCGTCTTAGTGACTGAATATTATCGTTTTCGGTCGATGCATCTTCCATCCAAGGTGTTTCTGACAACAATAGTTGCTTCAAATCTTTATTTTGTTGAAGCGGTGATAGCGTCGATTCTTCTTGGATCGGACTCTTTGCCCAATTGTTTATGGCTTGTTTGATTATTGGATTGCTATTGATGATATGTGTCGCAAGAACCGAAGAATAAAACGAATTGAATATCGATGTTGGATTCATCCTCGACGACTCGTTATTTTCCTGCAAAGCAGGTAAAGCCAAAACGGCATACCAAGCGGGATTTCCGGAATATTCGAATGTGTAGCGATATTCATTTTGCCAAGGAATCTGACTTTCTCGGAAACGATTGAAGTCGAATACGTTTTCCTCTTTGCCATGCATCGTTATGGATTTCGTTTCTGTAATTAGGGCTTTAGAAGGCAATACTGCCATAAGTTGTTGTTCACCATCACTAAATTCTGCGTTACCACCCCTAACCCGGATTCCGATTAAATCTATATTAGATGGAATTCCGATTAAGAAATTTATTTCTGCTGTATTGTCTGCCTCGACATGAAAGAGTTGCTGTTGCTGATTAAGAATGACATTGGTATAGGGATTAAATAACTCCAGAACCATTGTCCCATTTTCAACATGAGGGGTTTGATTCATCAACATAGCGGAAATGGATATCGTATCGTTCTGTCTGACAAACAATGGGTTATTGATAGACACCATAAAAGGCTTCTTCGTTTGTATCCTTTTCGTTATCTCTCCATATTCCAGATTCTGAGTGATAGCAATTCCTTGAAAAATCCATTCGGTCAAATTCTCAGGCATCTCAAACTCAATATCGATGGAACCGGTATCATCAGAAAGAAGATTTGGATAAAAGAATGCTGTTTCCGAAAAATAAGAACGGATTTCCGAATCGTTCGGACTCGGGTAAGATTCCCCATTTAACACACCTGTAGTAACGACTACTTGATCATTCAACAACTCCTTTCGTGCCATACCGGTCTTTAACATACCAAAACGATAGGACGGTGCGAATCGAATCCCATAATTATTTAATGATGGATTTTCTGGAATCTCACAATCAGTTTGATTTATAAATTGCCAAAATGAATAATCCTGACGGATATTGGAACTATACCATTGCG
>CAMTOW010000370.1 GCA_947074245.1 uncultured Bacteroidales bacterium
CGAGATTCTCCGGAGTGACTGGAGTTCAGACGTGTGCTCTTCCGATCTATACAGGTTTGCCCCGCGTTAAGCAGTTTGCCCCATACGATCCGTTTGGCGGCGAGATCGATTTTAGCCTCCTTACCCACGATACAAGGGCTTTTGCCGCCCAGTTCGAGCGTGACGGGTGTCAGGTTCTTCGCCGCTTGCATCGCTACGTATTTGCCGAAACTGACGCTTCCGGTGAAGAAGATATAATCGAAACGCTGTTCGAGAAGAGCCTCATTGACCTCGCGATGCCCGTCGATGACGGAGATATAATCGGGAGGAAAATTCGCGTCAAACAGTTTTTTCATCAGAGCCGATACCGTAGCAGCCATTGGCGAGGGTTTCAATATCGCTGTATTACCGGCGGCTATCGCTCCTACAAGAGGCCCCAGCAACAGCTGAAAAGAGTAGTTCCAGGGAGCGATGATCAATACGCAGCCGAAAGGTTCGTAAAGGATATGGCTGGTGGAGGGAGCCGTTGCGATCGCACCTTTTACTTTGCGGGGCTTCATCCAGCTTTTGAGTTTTTTTAGGGTGTGACGGATTTCGGAAAGTACGATGCCGATCTCCGAAAGTTCGCTTTCGCCTTCTGATTTATGCAGATCCTGATATAACGCTTGCGAAAATTCTTGCTGATTTTCAAGAATCATCTGTTCAAGTTTTTCGAGTTGGTTACGCCGGAATTCATATTCCAACGTGGCACCGCTTTCGAAAAAGTTCCGTTGAGAGCCGAGTGTCCGGGTGATTTGTTCGTTGATCGTTTCCATATTCCTACGAAAAAAGCGCTATATACCCCTATAAGACGGGTATATAGCGCTTGATTAAAAATATTATTCGTTGATCAGATACATTTTTACGGCGATATCCTCTTTTGGACGGTCGCCGGATGCGGTCGGAGTGTTTTGGATTTTTTCCACTACGTCAAGACCTTCCACCACTTCGCCGAACACCGTGTATTGGTCGTCCAGATGCGGAGTTCCGCCGAGTGTCTTGTAAGCTTCGCGTTGTTCGGGAGTAAGGATCGCCGGCCCGGTCTCCTGCATTTCTGCTTTCGTCTGGGCGATCAGTTCTTCCTGCAATTCATACAATCCTTCCTGATCTTTGGCGCGACGCAGATCCATAATCTCCTTTTTGCGCTCTGAAGCCAGGCGATCGAAGATTGCGCGCTCTTTCTGAGCGGTAAGCTGTTGCTCCAACTGATTCAATTTGCCATCCGAATAGGTTTGTCCCCATACGATGTAAAATTGTGATCCGGATGATGCGCGCTCGGGATTTACCTGGTCTGCCTGACGCGCCGCAGCAAGAGCTCCTCGTTTGTGGAAATGTTTCGGATAAACGATCTCTGCCGGAACGGTGTAGCCCGGACCACCTGTCCCGAGTGATTTACCTGCCGGAGCACCTTTCGAATCGGGATCGCCACCCTGAATCATGAAATCTTTGATGACGCGATGAAAAAGCGTATTGTCATAAAAGCCTTCTTTGACAAGTTTTATGAAATTATCCCGGTGCAGGGGCGTATCGTCATATAGTTTTACTTTGATGTTGCCTAAATCGGTTTCAATCATCACAAGTGTACTGTCTGCTGCATTCGTGCTCATAATCAATAATATATATATTAATAAAGAAAAATAGAATTTGTTAGTCATAACAAAATTAATGAATCAGAACGTGTAACCCAAATAAATGCCGACCGACATCGTATAACTCTGACTTTCGCTTACGCGCCATTGGGAGCGGATAACGGGTACGAATCCAGCCGAGAACTCCAGTCCGACCGAGAGACGATTGAGGTAAAACTCATTGGCAATCTTGATTCCGGCGTCGTAGCGGGAGTAATGATCTTTATAGATCTCTTTCGATTCAAGAAGTTTATCGTCTTTGATGACCATACCGTTGATCAGAAGATCGGTCTTCGTATGCATTCGGCAAGCTACGTATCCGCCGATGCGGGTCCGGCAGATATCATATCCCCAAGTGTATCCGATGGTCAGCGGTATTTCCAGATAGGTATTGTCGGCCCAGGCGAACACATCCGTATTCAGTCCGTTTAGAGAATGAGATGGAAGATAGACGTCCATAATCTCGTCGGTCGGTTGCACTTCGCAGTTGATCCCCTTTCGGATGTAACCGATGTCGAGACAAACCTGCCAATCGTTGGCAAAGAAATAACTCAACCCGACCGCTCCGGTGAAGTTGATCATCAGGTTGGCTTCTCCGTTGTCGTTATAACTGCCCGGTCGACTTCCTCCGAATGACGCTCCGGCTTTGGCTGTGAAAAAAAGCCTGCGAATATCCTGAGAGAATCCGCTCGCGCATACGGATAATGAGATAAGAATAAGAAGTAATCGTTTTTTCATGTGAACATATCAATCTATATCATACAACAAGTGGCAACTCGAGTTGGTTGCCACTTGAAAAGAGAAAATTAGTTGATTGCGGGTGTCTCGGTGATACTACCGTAGCGGTGGTATTCGAACGTAATGCTTTGTTCTTTCAGGTAATGCAGCAACTCGACGCGTCCTTCACTGACTGGTGGTGCCGTGGCGATGTATTTGCATTTTTCGGCGGCTTTGCGGTAAAGTTCTACGGGGATCTCTGGCGAACAGGTTCGGATCCGCTCATAATGATCGAGTGAGGAAAGGAATTCTTCATCGGTTTCGATCTTCAAGTTCACCGGCAAATCTTTCAAAAGCGTCAGCTTCGGATCATGGTTCCCGACACTGATCGTCAGCGGAACATCGGTGCAACGCGCGGCATAACAGATTTTTTCAATCATTCGGATCTCATCATTAGGATATACGCGAAGCGCCATATTGGCAACCGGCAAATAACGGAAAAGATTCTGCTCGCCATATAATCGGTTGATGTCTCGCGGCTTCGTTAACTCTTCCAGTCGGGCCTTATCTTAACTGCTTCGGTTTTCGGCATCTGGCTTTTTGGCGGCTAATTTCACGTACGATAAGCATGA
>CAMTOW010000371.1 GCA_947074245.1 uncultured Bacteroidales bacterium
CCTAGCCAAGCCGCTTCTGCCGGCGGCGAAAACGTAAACGTATTCGGATAGGCTTCCGCGCAACTGGCGTAATATGTAGTCGTTTTTCCTAGATCTTTTCGGGCGCGTAAACTTTCCGGAACGAATTTATGTTCTATTGCTACGCAATAATCATCAAGAACCTCTTCCAGCTCTGGAAATAAGGTTCCAGCCATTGATATTTTAAAATCAGGATCTGCTTTTTTAATCAGGTCGATCGTAACCAGCATCGCTTGCATTTCCCGTTCATCCATCGATATGTAAGTGATGTCAAACCAGCCTTTCTGTTTCAGATGGGCGGCGAAAGCCTTTAGCATTCCACCCCAGTGTTGTTCGAATTCCGGTTTTCCGGGTTCGGTGTTGATGAATTTCAAACTGTTTGTCGCCTGATCGAAATACTGGAACGAAAGATGCCACGGAATCAAGGAGTAACAAGCGATTTGTTTATTCACTCCGAGCGACATCATGAATTCCACCCATTTGTCAAATGGCGTGAAATCATAATACCAGGTTCCGTCTGCCTTTTTCATCCAGGTCACCATCGATTCGAAGTAATCATACGTCTGAGCGTTCCATGGTTTGTGCATGATGGAGGTGGTAATCACTTTTCCTCCCGCATCTGCGTAAAGCTGCATATCCGGGCGCATCGCTTCGAAATGAGCCTCGCTCCATGGTTCCACTTGATAGTAGCGGGCGCATGCGTATGGGTTTTGCCATAGGTCCAGATGAAAACTCCACTCCGAAGGTGCCGGTAAAGAACGTTTGTTGACATCTACACTCAGTTTCAATTCAGAGATCAATCGTTCTCCGTCCTTGATTTGTATCGTTCCGTTATAGATTCCCGGTTTCATATCTTGAGGAATATCAACGCGCACCCATACCGGTTGAGTCGTAAGAGGCGATACGGGTAGTTTATCGATTCGATGGTCGATAACGTCTGCTACGAGCGATGAATCGTAAGCGGATGCGTCAGGTCGATGCCCGCAGGCTCCTTTTCCGTCTTTGTTTAATTCATCGGTCATCACATAGCGCACGTATCCTGTGAAAATATCATCCTTTCCGATCGTTGTCTTTTTATCGGAGGAGTGTATCAGAGGAGTGGCGATTACTTGCAATCCCGCAATCGAATCTGGAGTGGATACGACGAATTGGGCGGCAACTTTCTCTCCACGCCAACCTTTTAATGTTTTGGAGTTTTTCAACCCCGCTGCCGGAGATTCTTTCGCATAGCGGATGTCCGTGTCTCCCCATCCGGTTCGAATCGCTCGGATAGGGCTCCATTCGCTTGGATCGACCGCTGCCGGATTAGGTAATTCCTGATAAAAGTCGATGACATTTGCGGATGTGCACTTGGCTGGTTCCGACTGAGCTGATGCCGAAATGGCAAAAACTCCGCCCAGGCATAATGTGTAGAAGCGTGTAAGGTTCATGGAAAATAATGAGTGTGAATGATGAAATAAAAGAAAAGCCCCGAAATCTATCGATTCCGGGGCTTGAGGCGGTATGGACGGGACTCGAACCCGCGACCCCCTGCGTGACAGGCAGGTATTCTAACCAGCTGAACTACCACACCGTTTTGAGGTTGACAACCGTTTTATTTCCGATTGCATTGCAAAGATAGACCAATTATTCGTTTCTGCAAATAGTGCGAGATGCCGTCAAATGGGTCTTTTTGCTTATCTCGTTGGGGAATAGGTTATTAGTTGAAATGTGTTTAACATAAATTTATAAACTATTTATGTCAATCTGTTCAATTCTTTCGTTTGAATAGCGAAACGATCCATAAAAAGATGATTGCGCCTATTACGGAAGTGATCAAGCTGCCGATGATTCCGATTGATTTCAATCCGAATAGTCCGAAAATCCACCCTCCTAAGAATCCGCCGATAATCCCCACGATGATATTGACGAATAAACCGAATCCATTGCCCCGGAACAATTTTCCGGCCACGAAACCGGCTACTGCGCCGATTAAGATAAACCAAATGAAACTCATAATGCCGTGTTTTAAGTATATACTATAGAAATAACCCCATTAACGACACTTGGTTTACTTTCAATCTGATTTTCTTCGAAGCGATCTGATAATTTTCCCTTCGTAGGTTTGGTCATGTACTTGGTTTATTCGGTTCCGCACCTTCGGCAGAGCGTCCGATTTAAAACCTGTCGCTAGGATTCTACTTTATAATATAGTTTGTAGTAGTGCATATCGGTCTCTTCGTCATATCCTTTTTGGATGTATCGGTGATTGCCGTGTACATAGATATGAAAGTTATGATCGAGTTTAATTACGCTTTTGAACCGTCTTTCCTCTTTTTTCACGGCCGCTTCCGAGATATTGAACGATCCGGGCACGTCGATCTGGTTCTTTTCCGAATAGGCTCTTCTGAAATCATCGAAACGCTCTTTCAGATCCGTTTTTCCCAAAACCTCACCTGCAAATTCATCCATATTGAAATTCTGTTTTTCCTTGAAGAATTTTACAGACTCATTGCGAAGCCCTGCCTGATCGATTTTAGACAACTCAGTTGTTGCGGGTAGCTCTCTGCTCAGAAACTCATTACACATTGATAATACCAACTGCGTATTGTGAAACTCATCTTTCCGCCGGGCAATCTGCAAGAAATCGTTGATCCAGAACTGGGCGTCAGATCCCTTATTGGTATTGTCAACTACCGAAAGAAGGAATCCGTTTTCTTTTTCGGTATTGAAAATCAAACATCCTTTGTCGAGTTTGTTGATGTTCACGCCTTGTTGGCTTTCAATCTCAAATCCTTCGCCCGAAGGATACACCTTTAGGAACGTATCTTTGTTTTCAGACTTGAAAAGCCCGATCGCGTCGGTTATTACGCCGTTTACCTCACATCCTTCCAAGTAGATGATGTAAAACGCTCCGCTTTTGATCTTCGGGTGGTTGCTTCGTTCATACAGATGGCGTGTCAGATTGATCGATTGCTCGTATAAAGTGG
>CAMTOW010000372.1 GCA_947074245.1 uncultured Bacteroidales bacterium
TTAGAAATACCTGAATTGCTCAAACGCAACAAATAGATACCACTTCCGTGTTGAATATCAAGTTCCATCCGTTCGCGGTCTGCCAGAGTGGACTTGATCAAGTGTCCGGCCAGGTCGAAACATTCAATTTTCGTATTCAGATCCAAACCGGAAAGGATGATTCGGTTGTCATAAACAGCCATCATAATTTCCTGACCCTGTATATTGCTGATTCCGGTCGCTACATAATCAATCACAGCTTCATCGGAATCCTGATAATATAAAGTTCCGTCAGAAGCCGTAACCGTCACTCCATATCGAGTTCCGTCATTCAGATCTTCAATTTGGTAGCTCGTACGGTTACCAATCGCACCTTGCGCGACCAGTTTATGTTCATATCCTGACTTCATAGAGAGGGTAAGCGATTGGATTCGAACGTTTCTGGAGTCATGTTCGCAGGAGAATCTTAGTTTGCGGATATTGTTGTTTTTCAAGTAATTTCCCCAATAGCATTCTATATCCGAAAGACTCGTGTCAACTTTTATCGGAGCGCCCAGTCTAGCCCAGTCCGTACCGTCAGACGATCCTTCGACGGTGATGTAGCTCGTGCCGAACGCACCAGACCCGATGCATAAGAATTTCAGATCGCTTAGCGGTTCGGAGAAGAGAGTCGTTTCGACTTTCCCATTTTGGGTAAACAATATACTTCCGGAATAAGGAACTGTATTTTCCATGACTGAGAACTCGTCGTCGTTGATCAATCGCGTTTCATAAACCTCCCGATTCGTAATTTCACTCACGACCAGAAAATAGTTTTTGGCGTTGTCAATCGGATTCCATTTGGCGAGAACGCCTTTCTCGTTGTTTTCAAGCTGAGGTTTTTCCGGTGTCTGGAGAGGTGTCGTCAGGTAAACGTTTTGGATCCAGAGTCCGTAGGATAGTTTTTCCGATTTACAAACCAGAGCGACATAAACCTCCTGACCTTCGTATTCTTTCAATGAAACCGCTTCCGCGACCAAATAGCCCGGGAAATCACAAAAACTGAAACCTTTGACACGTTTGAACGCATCTTTCTCCTTCGTCGTGTTGGATACATAGACCTCAAGTCTTTCTACGTACATTTCGCTCATGACGGCTCTCGTAAAGGTCAACTGGCCATTCGAAGGAACCTTCATGCGGGGAGATATCAACCAGTCATTTCCATCGTTCCAGTAATCGAACGTGTATAACATGGATGATGTCGAAGAGTCGAATTGCCAGGTATTTCCATCGGCGTTTTCATCCCGAATTTCCCAACAATCGGGATTCCCATCACTCCAAGAAGTGAACCCTTCGATGAGCGGAGCCGATTTAACCAGACATTCCGTGCGGAACGGAATGGAAGCACCGTAAATAATCGATCCGTCTTCGAGTTGTAAGTAAGAACGATAATAATAAACCGATGCCGGTTCGCAAGAAGACAGTTCGTATTTATAATCCGCTTCAGATCCAATCAGAACGGAACCCACTTCGTCTTGTCCGATGGATGGGTTTTCATGCAAAGCCCAGCAGAAGCCTCTCTGATAGAACTGTTGCGGTTCTTTTTCAATCGATCCCGAAAGCAGAGCGCTTGTTGTCGTTATGTCTGATGCCGCTTGGGTACGAACCAATGGTCGCTGCGAAACACCACCCATGACCTGAAAGAAAATATTGCCATTTTCTTCGCGAATGTCGGTTATCGGAGTATTCACTTTATCTCCATTCCAGTTGACAGCAGCCGGATAAGAGTCGGCCGTAAACGATACGTTTCCTGTTGGACCCGGGTATCCATCGGCACGACGCGTAAAATCGCTTTCGATGTTGTCGGCTACTTTCAGATAAGCACATCTATGATTCGCATACGCATTGGTCATGTTGTTCGCCCAATACTTATTGATCGCATTTTCGGTGAGATCCAGGTGTGTGATAAACATCCCATGTCCCGGTATATATTTGTCCCATCCCTGTATTTGTCTGTTTTCAAGCAAGAAGACCTCCTGCGGACCCATTCCGGGGCGCGCGTTGATGAAGTAAAACTGATTGTCGGCAATCGGAGCCAATTCAATGTCTGCCGCTTTTTTGAGTTCTTGCGGATTACACCATCCTAAAATCAGACGTTCAAATCCCATCAGATAAGGAGGCGTGCGGCTATTGTTATTGTAGCTTCCCGACGCCATGAGAGAGTATTCGCCCAAATCGAAAGCGAGTCCGTTTTGATAATAATCCGAATCGTAGGAATCCATCAATCCCAATACATGACCGAATTCATGCGTAAAGGTTCCGATACCATCCATGTTTTCGCCTGTCGCACCGGCAAATTCGGCAGAACAGCTATATGTCGTGATCACGACTCCGTCAATAACGCAATCACCCGGATAGACATACCAGCTGTGCGGCCAAATCAAGTCTTCCGTTCCGGTAGAAGCTTCGCTGTAACCGGCAAAGATGACGCAGACGTTATCCACGTATCCGTCGTTTCCAAGATCGTATTTTGAAAAATTAATTTCAGGATATGCCGCTTTGGCTTTCTGACACGCTTCGATGATCATTTCACGCGGATTCAGGTCATCCCCAGAGCCGGATCCGTTTCCGCCATAATAAGCAGTCGGGTAATCCAGCGTAACGGGTCCTAAGACATCGAATTGAAGCGGAAGCTGTCCCATCGAGTTGTCTAAATAATAATCGCGGACACTTCCCGTTCCGCCATGATCGCTGTAATTCTCCTGATTCAGGCGATTGTTGACATCCTGTTGTGCGTATTTGAATTGTTGATCCGCAAAATTCACCAGGATCACCAAGAGAGGTAAGTCGGCTGACTCTCCGTTTAGCAACGGTGCTTTTTCTTTCTCATCATTCAATTTATATGAGGTAGACACCACAGGCTTATAAGGGAGTTTCTTTTCATATGCAACGGCATGCAAAGCATCTTCCTTTGCCAACGGCTTTATAGCCGACTGGGTCCGGT
>CAMTOW010000373.1 GCA_947074245.1 uncultured Bacteroidales bacterium
AATAAAGAGAAGGCAGTGCAAGAAACTCACCAGATACGCGAAAAGAATCCGGAAAGTAGAAAGCACATTGCGATCTTTCGGATCGGGACTTATCACACCCAGCAACGACGCGTAAGGAACGTTGATTGCCGAATAGATCATCATCATCAGCGAGTAGGTAACGTAGGCATATACGATTTTTCCTCCCTGGGAGAAGTCGGGTGTAATAAATGTCAATATCCCTATCAGGCCGAACGGTATGGCCAGATAAAGAAGATAGGGTCGGAATTTCCCCCACCGCGTATTGGTACGGTCTGCCATGACCCCGATCACGGGGTCGAGCAAAGAGTCCCAAATACGGGTGATCAGAAACATGGTTCCGACCAACGCAGCCTGGAGCCCGAAGACATCCGTATAGAAAATCATGAGATAAGACCCGAACAACTTCCAGAACATGGAGGAAGCCATGTCTCCGAAGCCATAACCGATCTTCTCTTTGATATCTATGATCGCATTATTCGTTTTCACCAATTCACTTACCGCCATGAAGTATTTCCAGGTTTTTGCGTATCTGCTTGTTGAGCGTATCGACAGACGTATGTGAATACAATCCATCCTGAGGCGTATTCATGCAGTAATCGACCAATTGATCGATAGTAGACGTAGCGACGTGCATGCGCGTATCCGAAGAAGCATAGTAGATGAATACTTTTCCATCCTCATCGGCGATCCAACCGTTGGTAAACAACACATTCGATACATCTCCGATGCGTTCCTCCCCTTCGGGAGCCAAGAAATGACCAGCAGGCGATGCGATCACTTTCGTAGGATCTTCGAGCGAAGTCATATACATATATAATACATAACGCAGACCTGCCGCGCAACCACGCACCCCGTGAGCCAGATGCAACCATCCTTTCGGAGTCTTGATCGGATGCGGCCCTTCGCCGTTTTTCACCTCTTTGATGGTATGATAGAAGCGCTGATCAATGATCTTCTCTTCTTTCACTTCGGCATTGGTCATATCATCAACGAGCGCCCAACCGATACCACCACCGCTACCGGCATCGATAAATCCATCTTGCGGGCGAGTGTATAGCGCGTATTTCCCATCCACGAATTCGGGATGCAGCACCACATTGCGTTGTTGGCTTTTCGTTTTCAGATCGGGCAGTCGCTCCCAGTTGATCAAATCTTTGGTACGAGCGATGGCTGCCGTAGCCGTAGCAGAAGAAAGATCGCCCGCAGGAGCATTCTCATCATGTCTTTCGGCACAGAAAACGCCATAGATCCAACCATCGGCATGAGCCGTAAGGCGCATATCATAGATATTGGTAGCGGGAATAACATCTTCGGGCATCGTGATCGGATAATCCCAGAAGCGGAAATTGTCGATTCCGTTGGGACTTTCCGCCACCGCGAAAAATGATTTGCGATCGGCACCTTCGACACGAACAACCAAGAGATACTTGCCATTCCACTTCATCGCCCCAGAATTGAAGGCAGCGTTCATTCCGATACGCTCCATCAAATAAGGGTTGGTCTTTTCGTTGAGATCATATCGCCAGATCACGGGCGTATGCGCTCCGGTAAGGATCGGGTGTTCGTAACGATTACAGATTCCGTTCGTATATTTCAAGGGAACGTTTTTACGACTTAGCAACGCTTCATGTTCATCCAGCAGTCGTTGAACTTTTTCTTTGTAAGATTTCATCCTTGTCTTGTCAATTAAGATTTACTATTATTTTATTGATATTGATACATATCTTGTACATCCTGTAAGAACAGAGTCTTATCGCTTTTGTAGAAATCGACGAAATTGGCTTCGGAAAGCTGTCCCGGATAGGGCGCGAAATAATGGTTTTCTTTTTCACGCGCATTTCGCCAAACCAACACGTAGGCAGGTTCGTATTCGCCGATCGTCTCCTGAAGCATATCGGTCCACCAAGCCGAGTCGGCTACCGCCTCATATCCGGTTTCGGTAATGGCGTATACCTTGTCGTTGGTTTTGCAATATTCGTCGAGATATTGGAGATTCTTTTTGATCGTAGATTTATAGATCTCTTTTCCGCAATCCACATCATATTGATAGGTATCGAAACCAAGCAGATCGATCAACTCATCGCCCGGATAACGCTCCATATAATCGGCAGCATCGCCACCCGGAGAGTAAGCATAAATCAGATTGTTGAGTTGATAGTGATCCATCCGTTCTTTTGTCATGGTCCATAGCTGCTTATATTCGTCGGTAGAACATAAATCCTGCCCCCACCAGAACCAACTGCCCGTATGTTCATGCCAAGGACGGAAAATTACCGGGATCTTAACTCCATCAGCAGTCTGCAGGGTCGTGAGGTATTCAGCCAGGTTGTTGAGCCAACCCTGAAACTTCTCATGATTCGGACCACCTTTCAATATCGAAGCCACAACGGTAGAATCATGGACATCCCATGAGTCGCCTCCCGTAAGCGGATTGTCGACATGCCAACTGATGGAGATAACACCTCCTCTATTATAATGAGCTATGATTTCCTGACGGATCTTATCGAATGAAACCTGATCGAGATTTGCCTGAGCCTGATGTTCGATATGTCCGAGATCGAAACTGATAATCGCCGGAAAATCGCCACAAACACTCTTGATGTCCGAACGGCCATCTTCATTTTCCCAACCGATGCCATAAACCGATGAGTCGTGATGCCCGAACATATATCCTTTTCTGGAGGTTTGTTTCATATTGGCCAACAAAGCTTTGGCTTCGCCGGAGAGAATCGGAGAAGTTTCGGCCTGCTTATTTTGACAACCGATAAAGGGTAGAACAGGAATCATCATCGCCGCCAAAAGTATTTTTTTAGTCTTCATTATCATCTTTAGTTATTTTATGACCAGCGTTATTCAGCAGGTCATATGTTTCATCGAAGTTAAAATACGGGGGCATCTCAGCCCCCGTAATAACCAATTAATTATTATCTAATTACTAT
>CAMTOW010000374.1 GCA_947074245.1 uncultured Bacteroidales bacterium
TTTGTTTGATTTTGAAGATTACGAGTTATTAATCTCATAAAATTAACAAAATAACATTCTCTTTTGTTGCCTCTGGTCGTTTATTTATGGCCGACCGCCTCCGCCACCTCCAGGTCCTCCGCCGGTAGTACCGATTTGAGTGACCGTCGAACTTTGAGTAAATGTGATTGCCGAACTACCTCCCGTATACTCTCCTCCGGTATAATAGCCGTGAAACTCCTCTCCGCCAACTATCGTTCCGCCTTTATAGATTGTATAAGACGTGTTTTTCTGTAATTCCGGACAACTGAAAAGCAACGTCATCTGATTTGAATAAGTACGGGGCGTTTTGTAAGTCATAAGAACGTTTCCAGAGTTGTCTACGATATGCAGTAATTGATTCGCCGTACCGGTCGTTCCGTAAATGACGGTGTTTTGTGTACATACGTTCGCGGTCGGGTTGCTGGTTGCGCCGCCTGTTCCGATCAGGATTCCACCTGTTATCTTAAAGGTATTGTTATCGCAATCGAAGCCTTCTTCCGGCGTATTGGTTCCGGAAGAGATCACCAGACCTCCGTTGATCGTAAGTGTTCCGTTCGAATCAATGCCGTCGTTCCCCGAAGAATAACACGAGATCATCCCTCCGTTTATGATGATGGCATTCGAAGCGTTGATGCAATCATCATAGGTGTTCAAATCCAAAACGCCTCCGTTGATGGTCAGCACATTTTTACTTTCCAGCCCTTCGCCACCATCCTGAGTGGTTCGGATCACGAAATTACCATTATTTACAATCAGATTGCCGTCGCTTTTTATGGCTTTGGGATTCGCATAATCAGCATTATTGCCCGATCCCGATACCAGAAACTTCTTTCCGGACGTAGTTACGTTCACTTCCGGCGATTCATCTTCACTCCCGAAGGTTAATGTTCCGTCCGCAGAAATTCCTTTTCCGGCGGTTCCTGTCGAATTTAATGTCAACTTTCCGTTTTGAACCAACATGTTCCCATCTGCTTTGATACAAGTAGCGCTATAAGAATCTTTTGCGTTCGATGCGGTTGTATAAGTACTACCGTTTCCCGTCGTGGTTATCTTTACTTCGCCGTCATACATTCTAAAGTCGGCATCACCTGATATCCCTTTGCCTGCCAGACCCGAATGTTCGATCTCGATCAATCCGCCATATATCAACAGATCCGTATCGCATTTCAAAGCCGTACAGTAGGAGGGGTCCGAATCTTCGATCACCGCGTTTCCCGAAAGATAGGCTCGTATCGTACCTCCATGGATGGAAAGAACGTCTTTACTTCTGATTCCTTTCGACTGATTTCCCTGTATATCCATACTGATCGTTCCGTCATTGAGCGTAAACGTTCCGTCGCATTTGATCCCCTTAACGTCTTGCCCGACACTTTCTATCGAAACCAGGCCTCCGTTCATTACAAAATATCCTTCTCCGGCATCAATCCCGTCGCTTTGGCTTTTGATGGAGATATTCCCACCGTCAATCTGTACATAATCATTGGCATGAATACCGTCGGATGCCGCATCCTGAATTCGAATTGTTCCGCTGTTGATGCGGATATAATCGTCACTGCATATTGCGTGTTTGGATGCACCGGTCACAGTTAAGAGACCGTTTCCTTCAAAAATGAGTTGACCTTCACTGAACAGAGTTCCTTTCTGATCTTCTCCTTCTATTTTTGAGTAGGTAGCGCCATCCGAAAGCGTGTTTTCAGTCCCGTCATTCAAAAATAAAGTGATTTTTTTCGAAGATTGTATATTGATCGCCGGGCCGTCCTCGTTGTGAATCGCGACTCCATTGAGCGCGATAGTGAATTTCTTATCCGAATAGATCTTAAATAAGCCGTCGTCGGTAGAACCACTCAGATGATATTCCAATTCTTCGTTCGTGCTGGCTGTTATGATAACATCCGCACCGTCGATTTCAGCCGTTACGCCCTCTTTCCATTTGGGATTGAACACCGAGGCTGAATTTCCATCGAAATGCACTCGAATGATCCGGCTGTCATCGCCGAAGGTCAGACTGTCGATACCGGAACTGGCCAAAGAATGTGTTTCGCCGGGTAAAGATAAGTATGTGATTTCGCCATCATCACTGAAGTGAATGCTGTCCAGTCCGGTCGTAAATAATCCGTATCCGGCATGATTCTGCTGATGAATATATAGTTTTTGCTGAGCCGATCCCGACGAAATGCCAAGAATTGCAGCAGCAGCAAGCAATACGTGTTTTAATCTCATGATTTTCTGAATTTATAAGGTTTTCCATTGATCTGCATAATGTAGAATCCCGCTGCCAACGGATTGATATCGATGGTGTTCTTGAACGAACTGACGATATGAACTCCGGCAAGAGTGCCGTCCAAACGGTAGATCCGAATCGCTACGGCCGTGTTTTCCAATCCATCTATGGTCAGATAATCCTTCGCAGGATTCGGATAGATCAGAAGCGTACCGCTTGATTGGCAGTATGAATCATTCAGACCTGATACTCCGTCGAAAACAATCTGATCGATCTCATCCGGAAGAAATGCCTTTTCTTCATTGCTTTTCGTTTTAAGAAGTAGTGTCGATTCGGGGAATGTGATCGTTCTGATCTCCTCCAAAGCATACGCGGAACTTTCACCCGTTTTCAACTGAATGATCATTTTTTTACCTTGTCCGTTCATTTCCGTAACTCCGAGCGAGACTAAAGCAAGAAATGTGATTACGTACTTGTGTTTCATACGATAATAGGTTGATTGTTGTTATTCGGTACGACGATCAGTCATATCCGATTGATTGAATATTTAAAAATAAATAGGAACCGATTAAAACACCGTCAACCCAACCGTGTTTTCACAGCCCGATTTATATCATTCACCACCAGTTAATTATTCGTTTTCGATATGAAGTTCCGGTGATCGGGACAATCTGTTTAACGCGACAGCTCATCTAAACGAAAACAGTCCTTTATCA
>CAMTOW010000375.1 GCA_947074245.1 uncultured Bacteroidales bacterium
AAATAATCGGGCGATATCGGGATGCTGTTCGATCTCGACACGGGTGCATTGGATGTCCGGAAACTCAGTGCTCACTTTCTCATAACGTGGCATCATTGCCTGGCAGTGCGGGCACCAAGATGCGTAAAACTCGACGATCGTATTGTTTTTGATTAGCAGCGGAGCGTCATCGCCCGCTTTATAATCGAAAATCAACTCGCGAAACAGTTGTTCGTTCAGTTCTTTGACCATATTCGAATGTTATAACGGTTTAGATATATCTGAATAACATTCATTTAAAACAAAAGGTTTGTTCGTTTCTGTTTTTTACCGATGGGAAAATAAGGGAGCGGAGAGTGTCGTACAGGCGGGGATTGGAAATAAATCGAACTACAACTGTAAACCGATCGAACCTCAATTGTGTGTTGATGGATTCGCAGCTATGTGTTGATCGAATTGCAGTTGTGTGTTATTCAAATCCCAGTAGTGTATTGGTCAAATCAAAACTGGGCGTGGATCGCTCTGGTAGCGGTATACATAGACGTGGTAGGCGCCGTTGTGATATGGATAGGCGAATGCGGGATGACGAAGGTTGATTTGTAGATTGAGGAGCTGCCGTCGGCTAAGCAGGGGCATAGGTATAAAAAAAGGCTGAATGACAACGGTCATACAGCCTTATTGAATGTTTTCTCAAACGAGTTACACTCATTTGATTTCAATCTCTTCTTTTAAATCGATTTCGTTTTTCTCGTGATCGAAGAATCGGTATTGCAACATTGCAAGCGACTGATCCGGGACTATTTTCCAACCGAAACCATATTTAAACTTCCATTTCAAAAGAAGGGAGATAAATCCTTCCTTGATAAATGCGGCTACGAACGGGTGTACGTAGAGGGTGAATTCCTTCATTTTAAGTTTGTTGACCAGATAAGCGATCTTGTCTTCAAGACGATCGGTCAACAGGATAGAAGATGGTGTTTTGCCTTTTCCGAAACAAATCGGACACTCTTCGGTGGTGTCGACATCCATCGCCGGGCGAACCCTTTGGCGGGTGATCTGCATCAATCCGAATTTGCTGAGTGGTAAAATGTTGTGCTTAGCACGATCGCGCGACATAAGTTCGCGCATTTTGTCAAATAGTTTTTGTCGGTTCTCCGACTCCTGCATGTCGATGTAATCAATGACGATTATACCGCCCATATCGCGAAGACGAAGCTGACGTGAAATTTCTTCTGCTGCGGAAAGGTTCACCTCCAGGGCGTTGTTTTCCTGACCATTAGCTGATTTCGAACGATTTCCGCTGTTGACGTCGATGACGTGAAGCGCTTCCGTATGCTCGATAATCAGATAAGCACCACTTTTAAAAGAGACCGTTTTGCCGAATGACGACTTGATCTGCTTGGTAACGGCGAAGTTATCCATGATCGGTAGTTCGCCGGTATAATATTTTACGATATCTGCACGATCGGGAGCGATCAGGCTCACGTAGTTTTTGATCTGCTGATATGTATTCTCGTCATTGACCCAGATATGCTGGAACGACGGATTGAAAATATCCCGAAGTAGAGCGACCGTGCGGCCGGTTTCTTCGAAAATTAATGAAGTGGTCTTTGCTTTTTGTAATTTGACAAGGCTGTCTTCCCAACATTGAACCAATGTTTTCAGTTCGTTGTCGAGTTCTGCTACTCGTTTACCTTCAGCTGATGTGCGTACGATAACCCCGAAATTCTTCGGCTTGATGCTTTGAAGGAGTTGTTTTAATCGCGCTTTCTCTTCGTTGGATTTGATTGTCTGAGAAATTGAAACTTTGTCGGAGAAAGGGATTAATACGATATAGCGTCCTGCCAGAGAGATTTCGGCTGTCAGACGCGGTCCTTTTGAAGAAATCGGTTCTTTCGTAATTTGAACAAGAATCTCCTGACCTACTTTGAGTATGTCGGAGATGGTACCATCTTTGTCGATATCCGGTAGGATCGTTGCTTTGGAAATGTTAAGCAAGCGTTTCCTGTCGGAAAGTTGTTGTTTGACAAACTTTGCTTCTGAATTGAACTGTGGGCCCAGATCCAGATAATGAAGAAAAGCGTCCTTTTCGTAACCAACGTCCACAAATGCTGCATTAAGTCCCGGCATCAGTTTTTTGACTTTGCCGAGGTAGATATCTCCCACGGAGAATGAAATATTACGGCCCTCTTTCTGGAACTCTACGAGTCTTTTATCTTCGAGGACAGCGATAGATACCTCCTTCGGTTGTACGTCTACTACAAGTTCGCTTGTCACTTTCGTTAATTTTGTGGAGTTTATAATCGGTTTAATGCACAAAGAACAAACTTAATCTGTAACATCCTAAGTTTGTTCTTTGTTTTCATACTGTCGGAAAAACAGACACTAATTAGTGTTTTTTATGTCTGTTTTTTCTTAGTCTTTTTTTACGCTTGTGCGTACTCATTTTGTGACGTTTACGTTTTTTTCCGCTTGGCATGGCGTATGCGTTTTAAAGATTAATACTATGGATAATTTATTTTACTTCTTGCATGAAAGTCTTTGCAGGCTTGAAAGCTGGAATGTTGTGAGCCGGAATAATGATTGTCGTATTCTTTGAAATGTTACGAGCTGTTTTCTGCGCTCTTTCTTTAACGATAAAGCTTCCGAATCCTCTCAAGTAAACATTTTCGCCTTTTGCTAACGAGTCTTTCACACAATTCATAAACTGCTCAATGCTTTCTAGTACAGTAGCTTTGTCAATACCTGAATTCTTTGAAATCTCATTTACAATGTCTGCTTTCGTCATTTGTGTTAAGATTTATAATGATTATATCTGTTGTATATTAATTTTTTGGCGTGCAAATATATAGCTTTTATTCGTATACCCGAAAAGTTTAGGCAATCAATTTTCGATAAAAACTATCTTTGCATCAGCTTGTTAGATCGGAAGAGCGTCGTGTAGGGAAAGAGTGTTAAGATGAGTGTAGATC
>CAMTOW010000376.1 GCA_947074245.1 uncultured Bacteroidales bacterium
ATACGATATTCTCCGGAGTGACTGGAGTTCAGACGTGTGCTCTTCCGATCTGGCGGATATTCATACATCTTGAACCGTTCTTCGGTTTTGCCGCTATGTATGGTCCATATAGATTGATAATCCGACAGGTTCTCTCCCATCTCTTGCAATTGGCGCAGATAAGCTCCGATCGATTTTCGTTCGCGGATATAAATATCCGGCATATGCCCGATAACCGGGCTATGGCGCCGTGTAGCATCATGCGAAAATACCAGAAGACGCCTTCCCTGCCGATCGATGCCGGCCAGATGGAACGTCATGCTTTTTCCGATTCCGGGCAGATTCATCACATTTCGGTCTGTTGCCAAAAACGGCAAATGGTTGCTTGATAAAAGTTCCGGTAAGGTCTGATGAAGTAACTCGGGTTTTTCAAGCAGACTGCTAAGCTGCTCAATCGCCGATTCGGTCATTTTCCCGAACTGTTTCTCTTCGGTCTGCTCCTGTACCGAACGCGCATTGGGAACGAAAAGGGCTTTGTTTTCCTCAAATCCTTTTACGGTGAACGTATAATATCCCATTACCCCATTTTCGTTGAGTACCTGCCGCAGTTTGGCAGTATGCCCGCGTCGCGAAGCCGGCAGTGTGAAAACGAGTTGATTGGTAACGATCCATCCTGCCGAAAGAAGTTTTCGGATACCATCCAGAGCGGCGGGTGTCATCTCCAGCGGAGATTGGAAATGCGTTTGTATCACAAACTGGCGGATTCCCGCCTTTTCGCCGGCAAGTTTGAACTCCTTCAGAATATCAATCAGCTCGTCGTTGATTCGAAACGGCAGATACGCAGGCAATCGCGTTCCCAAACGGATTCGCTGCAATTCGGCATATTTATCGTTAGACCCGCGCTTGAGGTTGGCCTCCCGTTTTCGATAAACCATTTTCAAAATCTCTTCCAACAGGATGCGCAAGGTCTTATTCTGACTCATCAACGCGTCGCCACCCGTAATGAGGATATCCCGCAACTGCGAATCGTTTTCAAAATAATCGAGCGATGCCTTGAGATTGTTGAGCCACCCTTTTTGTGGTTTGAGTTCCTCTAAATCGAAATTCAGATTTCCTTTCTGAAATCCATACATCCGTTGGCACGATGCGCACAGACCGCCGCACGCCCTTCCCATCGTAGCGGGAATCAGGATCGCCACATCCGGATAACGCCGATGCACGCTGTGCTGATCGGGCAACAGCCATCCGGCAGCATTGCCTTTACCTTTCTCTACCTTGTCTTCTCGCTCCCAGGCTCGGATCGAACCGAACGTATCCACCAGTTCCTGCGAATAAATCACATAATCGCGGATAGCTCTGTCATCGAAACCAAATTCGCTGATGTTTAATAACGATACATAATAAGGTGTTACGAAAAACGGGATCCCTTTCTTTTCGGCCAGATGCAGTCGTTGCATCACTTCGTCCGAAAGCGTATAACCCAGATAACGATCCAACGAATCGGCTGAGCGGATCGCCATGGAGAGATGGAAGCGATAATCGTTCCACCACTCGCGCACCAAATCGTATTTCATTTTTTCGGTAGTCCCTTCCGGAAAGGAATAGCGGGATTTTTTATGACACCCACTCCCGGTAATGTCCTGAATCAACAGCCCGATGATACGCTCTTTGTTATGACGACGCACGGCACGAACATCCGAGTCGAGCCCCGACGGCCAGCGAGCCATTTGTTCGGATAAATGCACGGTATGCTCCCCGACCATATCCATACCCTCATACTGGGCGAAGAGATGAAACAGATCCAGATAAAAATCCGGGACATTCTCTTGAGGGGAAATTCGGACTCCACGCCACAGATAGCGTAGTGTATGACAATTGACCGGGACTTCTTCCGAGCATTCAAGACAAGAAACCTCACTATGACGGATCATTTCGAGCAGACACTTTGCTGCTTCGGTTTGCGATTCGCTCAACAACGGATCAGAAAGATTTTGCCGGATTTGTTGTTCCAAAGCATTTTCAAACGATATCTCATCGGGTAGTTGCTGAATTAATTTCCAAATATCCGGGAACGCTTCCCGGTATACCTCTATCCACTCGGCGGAAGTCAAATCAAGTAATTCTCGTGTTCTCATAGTAGCTGAGCAATTTTTAGATGATAACCTGACGCCTTTTCACGCCTTATTCTTCTAATATACGATTTTTCTCAAAAAAACCAAATATTCAATCCGTTAATGCATAAGGTTTTAATACAAACGCAACAATTATAACATATTTGAAATGCGAAGATTAACATACAACCGAGGAGATGAAGCGATCCGTAAGACACGTATCATTTAATAAGGAGCAGTAATTAATTGTTACACTATTATGAGTCTTCTTATTAGATAACTTACCTATAATTATAGAAGTACATGGTTCATACTGCGGCGATGCTTCACATTAAGTAATGTGATTATATTATTTACTTCTTGAAAGACGGTATTACCTTTATTTTTTCTTGATGGATAGAAAATATGCCCTGTTTCTTATATTTATGTCATAAGGTTGTAAATAAAATATCAACTATCCCTTATTTATCTTGGATCAAATAGATGGATAAAACCTCCTCTATCATTTGCATATAACGAAGGCGATCTTCATCTATAGGGTTCTTTCTGTTTGGGTGCTTTTACATAAGAAAACCCCAAAAGTTTTTTGTCTAACTTTTGGGGTTCACGTGTCGATATAAATAATTTTCAATATATATATATTTTCGGCCACTCAATCTATAGAATAATCAGATTCTCAAAGATTTTCGTTTTTCAAAGAATGAATCGTATCAATATATAGATTACCCTCTTTTTTATAGAAATAATAAGGTATCACGTCGCCATTAATTACAGCGTGCCCAGGTTTTGGTCGAGAATGGACTGCCGAGGTTAGTAAAGATTATGGTGGATTGTGTATGCAAGACTA